>CAZYUZ010000021.1:3300-16874 GCA_964650775.1 uncultured Lachnoclostridium sp.
TGTTTGTAGAATTATTTGTGCCGTTGTTTGTAGTACCATTACCATCTGTCATGTTATCCATGGAGTTGTCTACGCCATTTACAACATCATCCACGCCGTTTGTGACGCCATCAACGGTATCTTCAATGCCATCCATGACACCATCTACTACGTTATCGTTGGTAGTATTGTTATCGAAGTTGTCTCCGGCATTGTAATCATTATTATCGTTGTTGTTTGTGCCGTTAGATGTTGTGCCACCGGAGTTATTATCCTCAACAGTTGTATCTTGTGTGTTCTGTGTGTTTTTGTTTGTACCGTCAGTTGCGCTGTTCATTCGTCTGCCACAGCCGACGGAAGATAAAAGGGTACATGTAAGTACCAAAGTGAGTAAAATGGTTTTCTTTTTCATGATTTTTGACTCCTTTTAATATAATTAGGTATACAGACGCTCTAAAAACATAAAAACAGTTTTTGGAGCTATAAACTTAGTTTGCATACAAAAGTTGAAAAATATTCTGCAAATTTGTATTTAAAAATCAGAGTTGGTTTTCTGTTTGAAGTGATGAAATGATAGAAAGAATTGTCTTGGTTTTTGGACAAAATAACCAAAATAATAATTTTGTATAATTGAAAAATGTTGATTTTTTGGAAAAAAGTGAAAGTAAAACCGAAAAACAGAGGAGGAATTGAAAATAAAAACAAGAAATTATATATTGAAAGTGTCATAATTCGATAAAATCTTCTCTCCTTGAAATCGTTTGTCCCAGGGGCCCTAAGACAACGATTTTTGTATCAGAAGATTTATGGGATTATCAAAAAAAGGAGGGTGATAAATGTTAGGTATTGTTGTTTGTACACATTCAAATTTTGCTGCGGGTATTCACGATGCAGTAGAGATGATTACAGGTGAGCAGGAAAATTTTGATGTAGTCTGCTTTCAGGAGGGGGAAGATATGCTTGCCCTGAGTGAAAGAGTAAAAGAAGTAACAGAAAAATATGAGACTTCAGGCCAGAAATACGTTGTCTGTGTTGATCTTTTTGGAGCGACACCATTCAATGCTTCAGCAGCAGCATTAGCAGCATTTGACACAAGTGTAATCACTGGTGTAAATCTCCCAATGCTGTTACAGCTTGTAATGGAAAGAGAATTCTGTGAGGATTATGATGAATTTCTTGCAAATGTTGCAGAAAGTGCAAGAGACAATGTAAAAGTTGTCAAAATGAAAGAAATGTTTTCTTAGAAAGGAGTGGAATAGGATGATTACTTTAGTACGTTGCGATGATCGTTTGATTCATGGACAGTGTATGACCGTTATCGTAAAGGCATATGACATTGAGGAAATCATTGTTGTTGATGATTTTACTGCGACCAATTCAATTTTGAAAACGGTATTTAAAACAGCTGTGCCACCAACAATGAAGGCGGACGTATTTACTATTCAGGATTCATTCGAGAAAATTAAGGAAGCAAAAGATAACAATGTAAAAACGTTGGTGCTTATGAAGAGCCCTATCGTTTATTTGGAGTTGCTTAAAGCAATGGACGATCTTCCAAAAGAACTGAATGTTGGACCAATGACAAAACGTAAAGGGTCTATTTCAGTACACCCTGCAATCAATTTGATGCCGGATGAAGGCGCAGCAGTGAAAGAAGCAGTGAGCATGGGAGCTCATGTTTATTTCCGTCAGGTTCCGGATCAGGCACTGATTGAATGGGAAGATGTGAAGGACAAATTTTAAAAGGAGGACGTTATGAGTTTTATTCAAGCATTATTAATTGCATTTTTTGGATGGAGTAGTTCCATCTACGGAATTACAGTAGGCGGTGGTCTTACTGGATGGTACACATTGGGAAGACCATTAATTTCCGGTATGGTTATCGGTATTATCATGGGCGATGTTCAGACTGGTATTATCATGGGTGCAGCAATTCAGATGCTCTATATCGGTCTGGTTACTCCAGGTGGAGCAATGCCTGCAGACGTTAACTTTGCAGCATGGATTGGTATTCCGCTGGCAATGGCAGCAGGTGCCGGCGAAGAATTCGCACTTGCATTGGCAGTGCCACTGTCTACATTAGGTGTATTTGCAGTTTATGGTTTATGTGCAATCAACCTGTTCTTTATCCACAAACAGGATGCTTACATTGAAAAAGGTGAACTTGATAAAGCTGCAAGAATTCCAATTGTTGGCCAGGTAACAAACTTTGTGCTGAGATTTTTCCCAATTCTCATCATCAACTATTTTGGTGCTGGTTTAGTGACTGCACTTGTAGAAATTATGCCATTATGGCTCACAGACATTCTGCAGATTTTTGCAAATATGTTACCATTAGTAGGTTTCATGCTTCTGATGCGTACATTGGCTAAGAAAGACCTTGACTTAATTTACTTTGTTCTTGGGTTTGCATTAGTTTCAGTATTGAACCTTGGTATGATTCCAATCGTTATTTTAGCATTGGCAATTGCGTACCTGAAATATCAGACATCTGTAAAGGGGGCCTAACAAATGAGTGAAGTGAAAGCATTAAGTAAAAAAGCGATACGTAAAGCGTATTGGGACTGGATGATTTTTAACCTATCAGTACAGAACTTCGAACGTATGGAAGGTCCGGCAATCGTAAGAATGCTTGCCAACGTTCGTGAAGAACTTTATCCGGGCGATAAAGAAGCTCAGCAGGCAATGCTTGAGCGTCACACAATCTTCTTTAACACAGAACCATTCCTTGGCTGTATCATTCCAGGTATCGTATTAGGTATGGAACATGAGATGGCACAGGGTGGTGAAGTTCAGCCTGAATTCATTAATGCGATTAAAACAGCATTAATGGGACCATTCGCTGGAATCGGTGACTCCTTACTTCCAGGTACACTTTGTCCAATTCTTTTAAGTATTGCATTAGGTCTTTGTGAAAATGGCGAAATTATAGGACCTTTGTTCTATATCGTAGTTTTCCTTGGAATTATGTTCCCATTAACATGGTTCTTATTCTCCTATGGTGTAAAAGCAGGTGCAAATGCAGCTGAAATGGTGCTATCGGGTGGTATTAAGGATCAGATTACTAAAGCAGCTGAGACAGTAGGTCTTATTGTTGTCGGTGCAGTAACTGCATCTTATACAAAAGTTAATATCGGTCTTGTTTACAAAAGCGGTGATTTAGCAATTGATATTGCTTCAATTTTAAACAGCATTATGCCGGGATTATCTGTTCTGATCATGTCAATGGTTGCTTATGTACTGATGGTTAAGAAAAAATGGTCTGTAAACAAGATGATGTTATTATTCCTCATTGTTGCAGTAGTTGGATACTTTACAACAATCTTAACTGTTTAAGAGAAACTGATAAAAGGAGATTGATGACAGATGCATAAAACGGTAGAAAAGCTGATGAACGGAGTTGTGGTTTCCTGTCAGGCTTATGAAGATACTCCTTTATATGGTTCTCAGTATATGGTGGCAATGGCGCTGTGCGCAGAAATGGGCGGTGCAAATGGATTAAGAGCCTGTTGGCCACAGGATATTAAAGCGATTAAAGAAGCCTGTGATTTACCGATTGTTGGTATCAATAAGAAGTTTGGAGACGGAGATCCATTAGACGATATTTTTATCACACCAACTTTTGAATCAGCGAAAGAGATCATTGAAGCGGGCTGCGACGTTTTGGCATTAGATTGTACAATTCGTGACTGCAGACCGTTTGAAGAACTGGAAAAGCTGCTTCACCAAATCAAAGATGCATATCCGGATATGCCAATCATGGCAGATCTGGCAACTCTTGAAGAAGCAGTGAAAGTAGCAGAAACAGGTTGTGTTGACATTATTTCAACAACACTTGCAGGTTATACACGTTCTTCCTATGCCGGAAAAACAGATAAGCCAAATGTAGAGCTGATTAAAGAAATCAAAAAACGTACTTCTTTGCCGGTGAATGCAGAAGGCAGAATCTGGGAACTGGCAGATTTAGAAGCGGTATTGGAAGCTGGTGCAGATATGGTATGTATTGGAACAGCAGTAACCAGACCTCATCTGATCACAGAAAGATTTATTAATTGTAACAAAAAATATCGTAACAGATAGGCAAGGGGCTGTCTTCTGACAGCCCTTTTAAAAAAAGAAATATGAGAATACAGAGTAAAAATGTCTGGATTCGTGACGCTTTTCGAAAAGCTCAGATTCAGATGGAAAATGGAAAAATTGTAAATATTGAAGAATATAACAGTAAAACACCGGATGAGGATTATGGAGAACTCTATATTTTTCCGGGTTTTATTGATGCACATACACATGGTCATATGGGCGTGGATACTACAACCGCAAAACCTGAGGACATGGCTGTCTGGCAGAAGGAAATTACAAAGGAAGGAGTTACTTCTTTTGCGGCAACAACTGCAACAGAGAGTGAAAAAGATAATCTTGCAACGTTTGAAAGATTGTCGAAGTCAGTTGGAAAAAATGAAGGTGCAGAAGTGCTTGGTATTTACATGGAGGGAAATTTTATCAATCCGTCCTGTAAAGGGGCCCATGATGAGTCGTTAATTAAAAAGCCGAACGTAGAACAGCTAAAGAAATACATTGATGTGTCAGAACATCATATAATACGTATGATTTTGGCAGCAGAACTGGATGACGATTTTGAAGTCTTGAAATATGCTTTAGCGCAAGGAATCAGAGTGAGCCTGGGGCATAGTGCGGCACCATATGAGGTGGCCAGGAAGGCAATTGAACTTGGAGCCGATGCGCTGACTCACACCTATAATGGAATGAAGCCATTTCACCATAGAGAACCTTCTCTGGTTGGTATTGCATTCACGATGGATGATGTCTACACGGAAATCATTGGCGATGGTCATCATGTAAGCTGGCCGGCTGTGAGAGCCCTGTGCAGAGCGAAGGATGAAAAGCATCTGGTACTTGTCAGTGATGCCAGTCCATTAAAGGGATATGAAGGACCAATGCCAGCGGGAATCCATATCGATGAAGAAGGACAGTTCAGGACGGACAGCAATGCGCTTGCCAGTTCTTCCATGAAAATCAATGAAGGAATTTATAATCTGATACATTACGCTGGAGCTTCTATGATACAAGCAGTGAATGCAGCTACGATCAATCCGGCAGCAATGCTTGGTGTGGCAGGGCGTAAAGGAAGTATTCAAATTGGCAAAGATGCGGATTTTGCAATTACTGATACAGAGTTTAAGGTAGTACAATGCTATTGCCGCGGCAGAAAAATGATAAAGGAATAAAGAGATTAGATGAATAGAGAATATCGCGTAGCGTTACAAAAGGATGAATATATTGAGTTTTTAAGCTATCAGATCAGCAGTTCAAAAACAATGAGAGGGTATCGATGGTTCCTTTTGACAAGTATTCCGGCAGTGTTATTAACGGGAACTATTTTATTGAAAATTAAATCAGGATTGTTTATTACAAGCATGGTCGCAGTAGCAGCACTGTGGATTCTTTATGGAGCAAAGGCTGTTTGGAAGCGGTTTATCAGAAGAAAGATTGAACATAAGATTTTACCCAAAATGGATATTAGAGAATTCCGAGAGGTAGTATACCATTTTACGAATGAGGGAATAGAATATTCAGAAAAAAAGAAAAAGATAAAGATTTCTTATGATAAGATTATGGCAATGATTCCTTTAGAAAATCAATTTGTATTTCATCATCAGGGAGGCGCGATTTTACTTCCGTATAGAATGTTTGAGAATGAAAAAGAAATGGAGACATTTCTGAAGGAATATAATTTGTGCTTGGAAAATGTAAGAAAGAAATAGAAACAGTGGAGATACGTTTACAGGCGTATCTCTTTTTCGTTGATTTGAATTATGGAGTATATTATAATTCATATGAAAGATGTGGAGGAAGTATGAGAGCATATTATACAAAATCAATTGTACCGATCATAGAGGCAAAATATAATAGTTTGTCTGCAGTGGAAAAGATCATTGCGGATTATTTTATTTCAAATCAATCAAAGGACGATTTCTCTGCCAAAGCAGTTGCGAACCGTTTGTTTGTGTCAGAAGCATCTTTGTCGCGCTTTGCTAAAAAATGTGGCTACAGAGGATATCGTGATTTTGTCTATCAGTATGAAGAATCCTTTGTTGAGAAAAAGGATTCTGTTTCTGAAAAAATGAGTGGAGTGATTGGAATTTATCAAAAGCTTTTGAATAGAACCTATAATCTCGTGGATGAAATGCAGATTGCAAGAATATGTAAATACCTCAATGAGGCAAAGCGAGTGTTTGTTTGTGGCAAGGGAAGTTCTGGGATTGCGGCAAGCGAGATGGAAATGCGTTTTATGAGAATCGGTGTGGATATTGACTGCATTCAGGATAGCCATCTAATGAAGATGCAGACAGTTTTCTTGAACAATCGGGATCTGATCATAGGAATCAGTATCAGTGCAAAAACAGAAGAAGTACTGTATATGTTGAAAGAAGGACACCGCAGAGGCGCGAAGACCGTATTACTGACAGCAAATAATATTGATACCTTACATGAGGTTTGTGACGAAGTGGTTTTGATTGCATCTCTGGAGCATTTGAATGAAGGAAATGTGATTTCTCCACAATACCCGATTTTGACAATGATAGATATCATTTATTCAAGCTTTATTGGAAAAGATGAAAATGTAAAAGAAATTTTGCATGATAATACTGTTCTGGCTTTGGGAACAGAAAAAAATAAAGAAACAAACATGATATAGTAAAAGAAAAAATAGCGCAGAGGATTTATATGATCATGAAAAAGTACGATACGGTCATTTTTGATTTGGACGGAACACTATTGAATACATTGGAAGATCTGGCAGATGCTGTAAATTTTGTAATGACAGCCAATCAATATCCAAAACGTACCCTTGACGAAGTGCGTCGGTTTGTCGGAAACGGCATTCAAAGGCTGATGGAGCAGGCTGTGCCGGAAAATGTATCCGGAGAAGAGTTTGAACGTGTATTTGAAGAGTTTAAAGGCTACTACACAGAACATTGTCAGATTAAGACGCGTGCTTATGATGGAATCATGCCTCTTTTGGAAAAACTACATACAGATGGTTATGCTATGGCGATCGTTTCTAATAAAAATCATGCGGCGGTCTGCGAATTAAATGAAATCTATTTTAAAGAATTTATAGAAGTTGCCATTGGACAGAAGGATGGAATTCGCAAGAAGCCGGCACCGGATACCGTATTGCAGGCATTAAAGGAGCTTGGGAAAGAGAAAGAATCCGCGATTTATGTGGGAGATTCGGAAGTGGACTTTTTGACGGCAGAAAATACGGGAATGGACTGCGCTCTGGTGACATGGGGATTTCGCACGGTGGAAGAGCTTGCCCAATATGTGCCAACTGTATTCGTGGATGAGCCTGCGCAGCTTTTAAAAGTTTTAGAATAAATACCGAAACAGGATGATAGATCAATGATGACGGAATTAGAAAAATATTATAATAAATTTAACGAAGAAAAACGCTTAAATTCCAGACATGGTCAGGTAGAGTTTATTACCTCCATGAAATATATTCATGAGTATTTAGGAGAGGATAAAAGTAAAAAGCTTTTAGATGTAGGTGCAGGAACAGGGAGATATTCGGTAGCGCTTGCCAATGAAGGCTATGACGTAACTGCCGTAGAATTGGTAAAATATAATCTCGGTATTTTGAAATCTAAGAACAGTACAGTAAAAGCCTATCAGGGAAATGCGTTAAAATTAAAGAGATTTGAAAATGATTCTTTTGACATGACACTGCTTTTTGGGCCGATGTATCATCTACATACAAAAGAGGAACAGTTAAAGGCATTGTCGGAGGCAAGGCGTGTGACGAAAAAAGATGGAGTCATTTTAGTTGCTTACTGCATGAATGAGTATAGTGTGCTGACCTATGGTTTCAAAGAAAATCATATCAAAGAAAGTCTGGCAGCAGGGAAGCTTTCAGAAGATTTTCAGGTGCTTTCTCAGACGGAAGATTTGTATCGCTATATGCGTCTGGATGATATTAATGTGCTGAACAAAGAAATGGGACTTACGAGAATTAAAATCATATCTCCGGATGGACCGTCCGATTTCATGCGTCCGACGTTAAATGCTATGGATGAAGAAACTTTTGAATTATTTGTAAAATACCATTTATCAGTGTGCGAGAGGGCAGATTTGATAGGAGCCGGGTCTCATACGCTGGATATTTTGAGGAATACAAAATGAGTAAACAATTGACAATGGGTATATTGGCCCATGTAGATGCTGGGAAAACTACATTATCGGAAGCGATGCTGTACTTAAGCGGTGCCATCAGAAAGCTCGGGCGAGTGGATAAAAAGGATGCGTATTTAGATACGGATGCTCAGGAACGTGCGAGAGGAATCACCATTTTTTCCAAGCAGGCAAGATTTGCATGGAAGGATTTGGGGATAACACTGTTGGATACACCGGGTCATGTGGATTTCTCTGCGGAGATGGAGCGTACTTTGCAGGTGCTGGATTATGCAGTATTGGTGGTCAGCGGTGCAGATGGCGTTCAGGGGCATACAGAAACCCTTTGGAAGCTGTTAAAGAGAAATCAGATTCCGACATTTTTGTTTGTTAATAAAATGGACCAGCCGGGAACAGATAAAGAAGAACTTCTTGCCAATATTCATGACAGATTATCAGATAACTGTATCGATTTTAGCGGCGAATGGAATGATGATTTTTATGAGAGTCTTGCCATGTGCGAGGATGAATTGCTGGAGCAGTATTTAGAGACTGCAGAGGTGTCAGAAGAGGATATTGTACGTCTGATTGCAGAGCGCAAAGCGTTTCCGGTATATTTTGGCTCTGCATTGAAGCTGGAGGGTGTAGAAGCACTTCTGGATGCTTTGATGAAATATACGAGAGAGCGTGCCTATAAAGATGAATTTGGTGCCAAGGTGTTTAAGATTTCCAGAGATGATCAGGGTAATCGACTGACTCATTTAAAAGTAACTGGTGGAAGCTTAAAGGTGAAAGATTTGCTTTCAGGAATGAAAGAGGAGGAAGTCTGGGAGGAAAAAATCAATCAGATTCGTCTGTACTCCGGGGAGAAATTTGAACCAGTGCAGGAAGTGTCTGCGGGAACTGTCTGTACGGTGACGGGGCTTACAAAGACACATCCTGGGCAGGGACTTGGGGTAGAAAGATTCTCTGAGAAACCTTATCTGGAGCCGGTTTTAAACTATCAGATGATTTTACCGGATGATGTCAATGTCAATGAAGTGATTGGAAAGCTTCGCCAGCTGGAGGAAGAGGAACCAGAACTTCATATTGTATGGGATGAAACACTTCGCGAACTGCATGTGCAGTTGATGGGCGAGGTGCAGATTGAGATCATTAAGACTTTGCTGAAAGAACGATTCAATCTGGAAGTGACTTTTGGCACAGGAAGTATCATTTATAAAGAGACAATTGCAAATACAGTAGAAGGCATCGGACATTATGAACCGTTAAGACACTATGCGGAAGTACATTTGCTGTTAGAGCCAGGTGAGCAAGGGAGTGGAATGACATTTGCCACAAACTGCAGTGAGGATTTGTTGGATAAGAACTGGCAGAGGCTGATCATGACCCATCTGGAAGAGCGAAAGCACCGGGGCGTGCTGACGGGTTCTGAAATCACAGATATGAAGATTTCGGTAGTTGGCGGGCGAGCTCATCTGAAACATACTGAGGGCGGTGACTTTAGACAGTCCACGTACCGCGCGGTTCGCCAGGGACTTATGAAGGCACAGAGTGTACTTCTTGAACCATTTTATGAATTCCGTCTGGAAATTCCGCTGGATAATCTTGGACGTGCCATGACAGATGTGGAAAAAATGTTTGGAAAATGTAACCCGCCGGAACTGGGCGTAGAAACTGCGGTGGTAACCGGAAAAGCACCGGTAGCAACCATGAGAGATTACACTATGGAAGTGATTGCATATTCCAAAGGTCGTGGAAGACTAAATTGTGTCCTTGGAGGTTATGCACCTTGCCATAATGCAGAAGAAGTGATTGCGGCACGTGGATATGATCCGGATTCAGATATGAGAAATCCTTCGGGCTCTGTATTCTGTGCTCATGGTGCGGGGTATTATGTGCCATGGAATGAAGTGGATGAGATGGCACATGTGGAGACAGTTTACTCGACGAAGAGAAAGAAACCAGTGGAAGTCATTAATGCACCAAAACCATCTGCTTCAAGTGGTGTTGGTGGTGGATTTAGTTATTCCGGTACAGATGATAAAGAGCTGGAGGCGATTTTTTCCAGAACTTATGGTGATCGTAAAGAGAAGGAACGGGAGCGGAGGGAATATAACAGTTATATGACCCGAAAGGTGCGCGACTACAATCTTTCGTCTGAAAAACATAAAAAGAAACCGGAACCAGTAAAAGAATATTTGCTGGTGGATGGTTATAACATTGTATTCGCCTGGAAAGATTTAAAGGAACTTGCGGAAGTCAATATTGAGGCTGCACGTGGTAAATTAATGGACATTCTCTGTAACTATCAGGGCTATAAAGGCTGTACTTTGATTCTTGTATTTGATGCCTATAAGGTAGTTGGTAACACTGGAGAGATGACAGACTATCACAACATTCATGTGGTATACACAAAAGAAGCGGAGACGGCTGACCAGTACATCGAAAAACTGGCTCATGAGATTGGTCGAAAATATAATGTCACGGTTGCAACGTCCGATGGAATGGAACAGCTCATTATCCGTGGTCAGGGATGTCGCCTGCTTTCTGCAAGAGAATTGTGGGATGAAATCGAATATATGAAGCAGGAGCTGCGAAGAGAGTATCTGGAAAAACATCCGGAAGGACCGAAAAACTATCTTTTTGATCATATGGAAGACGAATTGGCTTTTTATATGGAGCAGGTTCGTTTGGGTAAGAAGGAAATATAGACAAAAAAGTTGGATTTTTCCTAAGAAGTGTAAGATTTCCTTGAAGAAAAACAGGCTTTATATTATAATTAATCAGTTGAAATGCAATTAAATGAATCAAAATATATTTAACTTTGGAGGAAAATTATGTTTCAGTCAAGAACACATACATGTAATGATCTCCGTATGGAGCATGTAGGACAGAACGTAACAATCGTTGGTTGGTACGAAAACCTGCGTAAAGTAAGTAAAAATCTTGGATTCCTCGTTCTTCGTGATTTCTACGGCACAACTCAGGTTGTTATCGAAACAGAAGAAATGATGGAAAAACTTGCCGGAGTAAACTGCGAATCTACACTTTCTATTACAGGTGTAGTTAGAGAACGTTCCAGCAAAAACCCAAATCAGGCAACAGGTGATATCGAAGTTGTTCCAACAGATATCGTTGTTTTAGGAAAATGCCGTCACAACGAGCTTCCATTTGAAATCAATCGTTCTAAAGAAGCGGATGAAAATGCTCGTTTAAAATATCGTTATCTTGATTTAAGAAACCCGGCAGTAAAAGACCGTATCGTACTTAGATGCCAGGTTGTAGCAGCACTTCGTCAGGCAATGACAGAACAGGGCTTCTTAGAAATCACAACACCAATCCTGACATGTTCTTCTCCAGAAGGCGCAAGAGATTACCTTGTACCATCCAGAAATCATCCGGGAAAATTCTATGCATTACCACAGGCACCACAGCAGTTCAAACAGCTGCTCATGACATCTGGTTTTGATAAATATTTCCAGATTGCACCATGCTTCCGTGATGAAGATGCAAGAGCTGACCGTTCACCAGGTGAATTCTATCAGTTAGATATGGAAATGTCATTTGCAAGCCAGGAAGACGTATTCGCAGTGATCGAAAAAGTTCTTCCTCCAATTTTTGCAAAATATGGCGTTTATAAAACAGCAAGCGAAGCACCATTCAAACGTATCTCTTTCTTAGATGCATTAGATAAATACGGTTCTGATAAACCAGACCTTCGTATTGATTTAGAATTAACAGATGCAACAGAAGTTATGGCAGACTGTGGATTCGGACCATTTGAAGGAAATGTGGTAAAAGCAATCGTAGTTAGCGATTTTGTAGGTACAAGAAAAGTCATCGACAAGATGTGTGCAGATGTTGAAATGCAGTCAGGCAACAAAGCATTCTGGTTCCGTGTAGACGAAAACGGTGAATTTGTTGGTGGTATTTCTAAATTCTTAGTAGAGAGAAAAGATGCAGTAATCGCAGCACTTGGATTAAAACCAGGAGATTTCGTTGGTTTAACAGCTGGCAAAAAATTAGTTGCTCAGAAAACAGCTGGCGTATTCCGTAAGATTTTAGGTAACACAGTAGAAGGTCATATGAAGAAAGACTGCTACGAATTCTGCTGGATCGTAGACTTCCCAATGTACGAAATGGGCGAAGAATCAGGTGAACTTGAATTCTGCCATAACCCATTCTCTATGCCACAGGGCGGTATGAAAGATTTAATGGAAAAAGACCCATTAGACATTCTTGCATACCAGTATGACTTAGTATGTAACGGTGTTGAATTATCTTCAGGTGCGGTTCGTAACCACGATCCTGAAATCATGATCAAAGCATTCGAACTTGTTCGTCTTGGTGAAGATGATGTGAAAGCAAAATTCCCAGCGATGTACAATGCATTTACTTATGGTGCACCACCACATGCTGGTATCGCACCAGGGGTTGACCGTATGGTAATGTTAATTGCAGGCGAAGAAAGCATTCGTGAAATCATTCCATTCCCAATGAACAAGACAGCAATGGACGTTATGATGGGCGCTCCATCAGAAGTAGATCCAAAACAGCTTGCTGATGTTCATATTAAGATTGATTTACCAGAAGAAAAATAATTATAGAAACAAAGGGGGTGCAGCGCATCCCCTTTCAACTTATAGGAAGCATTGTTTCCATAAGTCAGGAAATAGGAGAAGGTTTACAATGAAGAGAAATGTATCGCTGGAAGAAATATCTGACGGTAAATTATATACAAGCAATGATATGGTGAAAGCAGACTGTGGTGATTGCGCAGGATGTTCGGCGTGCTGTCATGGCATGGGAGAATCTATTATTTTAGACCCACTGGACATTTATCGACTGACTACCAATCTGGAAATGAGCTTTGAAGCACTACTTAGCCAGTACATTGAGTTGAACGTGGTGGATGGAATTATTTTACCTAACCTTCGCATGGCAGGGGCTAAGGAAGCTTGTGGATTTTTAGATGTCAATGGACGCTGCAGTATTCATGCGCACAGACCGGGAATCTGTCGCTTGTTTCCACTGGGAAGATATTATGAGGATGACGGTTTTAAATATTTTTTACAGACGCATGAATGTAAAAAAGAGAATCGTACAAAAGTTAAGGTGAAAAAGTGGATTGATACACCTAATTTGAAGCAGTACGAAGCCTTTGTGGCTGACTGGCATAATTTCCTCATGAAGCTGGAAGAACGTGTGGAAGGTGCAGAAGATGCGGTTGCGAAACAGGTAAGTATGTTCCTGTTGCAGAATTTTTATATCAAGCCTTATGATCGCTCAAAGGATTTTTATCCGCAGTATGAGGAGCGCAGAGCGCAGGCAAAATTAGTATTTCATGTGTAATAAGCTTGAATAGGTTGAGAAGTTGGTGCCCAAAGAAGGTTCAT
>CAZYUZ010000022.1:0-16786 GCA_964650775.1 uncultured Lachnoclostridium sp.
CAAATGGTAATTACAAAAGCAAATTTGCAGGAAGAAGAACTTGCAAAATTTGAAAACAGAGAACCTTATCATTTGAAAGAGTTTTCTCCGCATTGTTTTCGTCATACATTTGTAACCAGATGCAAAGAAAAAGGAATACCATATGAAACAATACAGCCATATGTAGGACACAGCAATAAAGAGATGACAATGTATTATGACCATAATAAAAAGGAACTTGGAGTTGCTGATTTTGAAAATGTGTCATTCTTTAATGTGGTGTAAAAATGGTGTAACTAGACAACAAAAGACTCAAAAACAGTGATAGAATGAACGTTTTTCTCTTATGCCATATGTAGCTGAATAAGATGATTTTAAAGAACATTCATTTATATGGATGTTCTTTTTTTCTCTTGTGATACAATATTAATTTTTGCAAACAAGGTTATGCAAAGCTATACGAGATTATCAAAAATATGGCGAACCATTAGCTTCCTACACTTATGATGATTATCTTATGGGAATGAAAATTGAAGATGTACTGGTGTCAAAGAAATACAAAGTCATTATGCTGGATAGATATGATATGTATGAAGGACTTGGAGCGGAATTAATAAGAGAATGCGCAAAAGATTGTATCGTGCTGATAGATTGTAAATGGAATCTTACGATAAGCAATAAAGAGGAGATCTGCTTTGTTGAAATGTACCCGGACAAAATAGAGGTGGAGTCATGATCTATATATTTGAGGATAAAGCAGATGATTTGATTTCGCTGTTATTCAAAGCGGGATATAGTGAGAAAACGGCTTCGATGTTCATTTACACGAATGGCAATGGGGCACTTATAAGTGAAGCAAAGAAGCAGCTGCAGAACATTCCAAATAGTGAAAAAATATGTGTGTTTATTGATATGGCACCGGGGAATAAGGAACTGTACGGAATTTATAGAGGGCTGATGAAAATAGCAAAACAATATACTGACAGAATGATAATTATGCCTCTTATTTGTGCAGAGTATTATTAATGAAGTGATACAAAAGTTTATAGAAGCGGATCCGGTAAATGAGAATCGATATAAAAAAATTCCATATATGATGTGAATGTGAAGGTTTAGTGTGAAACATTCGAGTTTTCTGAATTCTCCCCTTGAAGTTGCACAATTTTCAAAAACAGACTATAATGTACAGAATCGAGAACTTAGGAGGACGAATGATGAAAGTAATCGCAACTACAAAAGCTCCGGCAGCAATCGGACCATACTCACAGGGATATGAAGTGAACGGATTTGTTTTCTCTTCAGGTCAGATTCCGGTAAATCCAGAAAATGGTGAAATTCCAGAAGGTATTGTGGCACAGGCAGAACAGAGCTGTAAAAATGTTGGCGCTGTTTTAGAAGCAGCAGGTGTAGGATATGATAATGTTGTGAAAACAACTTGTTTCTTAGCGGAAATGGCTGATTTTGCTGCATTTAATGAAGTGTATGCAAAATATTTCACATCCAAACCAGCAAGAAGCTGTGTTGCAGCGAAAGCACTTCCAAAGGGTGTTCTTTGCGAAATCGAAGCAATCGCAGTAAAATAAGTAATTTCAAAAGGGGCTGTCGCGGCAGCCTCTTTTTAGTTGCCCCATTTTCATATTGATGCTATAATTATCGTGGTATGTGCTAATCACGGAGTATTTGAAAATGAAAAAAGTTAAAAAACAGCCTAAAAATACAAATAAAAATATAAAATTTACCGGGAAAATGAAAATCTACATGCAATGGCCGCTCTGGATGACCATTTTATTAGTGCTTGGCTGCGTTGCAATGTTTACGATTTCCTTAAAAGCAGGTTTATTCATGGTGATCCTGACAGTCTTTTATGCACTGGTTGCGTGGATGCTCTGCGCAGGAAGCCAGAAAGATATTTTGGGAGAGCTGGTAACTTTTGCGACTCATTATGGACAGATTCAGAAAAAGCTTTTAAAGAATTTCCACATTCCTTATGCGCTGATGGATGAAAATGGTCGTCTGATCTGGATGAATGAAGCGTTTATGGAAGTGACTGGAAAGGCAAAAGATTTTCATAAATCGATTACAAGTATTTTCCCTCAGATTACCAAAGAAAGTTTTGCTGATGAGGATGAAAATACCATTCTTGAGTATCATGTACATTACGAAGAACATGCATACCGTGCCCAGGTTCAGCAGATTTCCTTCAGTAATCTGGAAAGAAAAGAAGAACTGGAAGGTATTGAAGAATATACTCAGCATTTAATAGCAGTTTATCTCTTTGATGAGACAGAACTGAATCGTTATATTAAAGAAAATAAAGAACAGCGTTTTGTTGCTGGTCTCATTTATATCGACAACTATGATGAGGCGTTGGAAAGTGTAGAAGAAGTGCGACAGTCTCTTCTTGTGGCGCTGATTGAACGTAAAATCAATAAATATATTTCCGGATTCGGAGGAATCGTTCGAAGACTGGAAAAAGATAAATATTTTATCGCAATTCAGGAAAAAAATGTGCCGATGCTTCGTGAAGATAAGTTTTCTATTTTGGAAGATGTTAGAAACGTGAACATTGGTAATGATATGGCAGTGACTATCAGTGTCAGCTTAGGACTTTCAGGAAAGACCTATGCGGAAAATTATGAATATGCCCGTGTTGCAATGGAACTTGCCCTTGCCCGTGGCGGCAATCAGGCGGTTACAAAAGAAGGCGACAATATTACCTACTTTGGAGGAAGCAGCCAGCAGGTTGATAAAAATACCCGTGTAAAAGCCCGTGTAAAAGCCCAGGCACTTCGTGAGTTTATCCAGAATAATGATAAGGTTGTGGTTATGGGGCACAAGATTCCGGATGTTGATTCTTTTGGTGCAGCCATTGGTATTTACCGTGCAGCCAAGGAACTCAATAAAAAAGCTTATATCGTAGTAAATGAAATCAGTACATCATTACGTCCGATGTATGATTCTTTTGTAAATAACTCCAACTACGAAGAGGATATGTTCTTAACAAGTCCTCAGGCAATGGAATTGGTAGATAACCATACCGTAGTAGTTGTTGTAGACGTTAATCGACCAAGCTATACAGATTGTCCTGAAATTTTGCGAATGACAAAAAATGTAGTAGTGATTGACCATCATCGTCAGGGAAGTGAAAATATTGCAAAAGCAGTACTTTCTTATGTAGAACCGTACGCATCCTCCGCCTGTGAAATGGTAGCAGAAATTCTGCAGTACATTCGCGAAGGAATCAAAATAAAAAATGTGGAAGCGGACTGTATGTATGCCGGTATCATGGTTGATACAGACAACTTCCTTACAAAGACTGGTGTTCGTACCTTTGAGGCGGCAGCTTTTTTACGCCGCTGCGGTGCAGATGTAACCCGCGTACGAAAAGTTTTCCGTACAGAATTAGAAGACTACAAAGCAAAATCACAGGTTGTCCGTGGTGCAGAGCTTTACAAAGGATTTGCCTTTGCAATCTGTCACGGTGACGGGGTGGAAAGCCCAACGATTTTAGGCGCTCAGGCGGCCAACGAACTTTTAAATATTTTTGGTGTGCGTGCATCCATTGTATTTACAAACTATAAAGGGCAGACTTATGTCAGTGCCCGTGCCATTGACGAAGTGAATGTACAACTGATCATGGAAAAAATTGGTGGAGGCGGTCATGCGAATATGGCAGGTGCACAGCTTACCTGTACACCGGAAGAAGCACGTGACATACTCAGACACACCATTGACGGAATGATAGAAGAAGGAGAATTGACATGAAAGTGATTTTATTAGCAGATGTTAAATCTGTTGGAAAAAAAGGTGAAACAGTAACTGTTGCTGACGGTTACGGAAGAAATGTGCTCATCGCCAAAAAGCTTGGTGTAGAAGCAACTGCACAGAATATGAATAATTTAAAGCTTCAGAAAGCCAACGAAGAAAAGATAGCAAAAGAGCAGTATGAAGCAGCTGTCGCTTTCGGTGAAGAATTAAAAACAAAACAGATTACAGTCACAATTAAAACAGGAGAAGGCGGAAAGATTTTCGGTTCCGTGTCCACAAAGGAAATCGCGGCAGCAGCAAAGCAGCAGTTGGGCTACGATCTTGACAAAAAGAAAATGCAGTTGCCAAACCCGATTAAGAACTTAGGAACAACGATGGTTCCAATTAAATTACATCCAAAGGTAACATCCGAATTAAAAGTCATCGTAAAAGAAGCATAAAGGTAAATGACATATGGAAGAAGCACTCATTAAAAGAGTCATGCCTCACAATATCGAAGCAGAACAGTCGGTGATTGGTTCCATGCTGATGGATAAGGAAGCAATTATGGTTGCTTCAGAAATTATCACAGGAGATGATTTTTACCAGAAGCAGTATGGAATCCTCTTTACCAATATGGTAGAGCTGTTTAATGAAGGCAAAGCAGTTGACCTGGTAACTCTGCAGAACCGCCTGAAAGAAAATGGTGTTCCGGAGGAAGTCAGCAACATGGGCTTTGTACGTGAACTGCTTACCAACATTCCGACCTCTGCCAATGTAAAATATTACGCAGATATTGTTTATGAAAAGGCAGTTTTAAGGAAATTAATCAAAACAAATGAACAGATTGCCAATGAATGTTATGTAGGCGCTGATAAGCTGGAAAATATTCTGGAAGATACAGAAAAGAAAATTTTTGACATTGTTCAGAGAAGAAACACAGGAGATTATGTGCCGATTAATAAAATCGTGCAAAACTCCATTATGCGTGTCAGTGCAGCATCCAAGTTAAAAGGAAATGTAACTGGAATTCCAACCGGATTTATTGACCTGGATTATCGTACTTCAGGGATGCAAAAAAGTGACCTTGTTCTGGTAGCAGCCCGTCCTTCCATGGGAAAGACTGCTTTTGTATTAAATATGGCGCAGTATATGGCATTTGAATGTAACAAGACAGTTGCAATTTTTAGTCTGGAAATGTCCAGCGAGCAGCTGGTAAACCGTCTGCTTGCCATGGAAGCCAGAATTGATGCACAGAAGCTTCGTAACGGTAGTCTGGAAGATCAGGATTGGGAAAGTCTGTTGGAGAGCGCAGGAACTGTTGCGAAGTCCAATCTGATCATTGATGACCGTGCATCAAGCCTTGCGGAAATCCGTTCAAAATGCCGTAAATTCAAATTAGAGCATAATCTGGATATTGTCATCATCGACTACTTGCAGCTGATGTCTTCCGGCGGAGGACGTGCAAGCGATTCCAGACAGCAGGAAATCTCAGACATTTCCCGCGGGTTAAAGAGAATGGCGAGAGAGCTGGATGTGCCGGTAGTTGCACTTTCTCAGCTGAGCCGTGCGGTAGAACAGCGTCCGGATCATCGTCCGATGCTTTCTGACCTCCGAGAATCCGGAGCGATTGAGCAGGATGCCGACGTTGTAATGTTTCTCTATCGTGATGAATACTACAACAAGGAATCAGAATTAAAAGGTACAGCGGAAGTAATCATCGCCAAACAGCGTAACGGTCCAATCGGTACAGTAACGCTTGCGTGGCTTCCACAGTACACGAAGTTTGCAAATATCAAAAAATAATACTGATTTTGACAATTTATTTATCAGAAATCATCAGAACCCGTCGACTTTGGTCGATGGGTTTTGTTTGAGAAAAGGAATATTATTTGTTATACTTACTATGACAATTTCATAAGCATTGGAGGGATATTGTGGATCAGGTAAGATACATGATTTCAGATGCAGCCAGGCTGGTAGAGGTGGAAAGCCACGTACTTCGTTATTGGGAGGAGGAATTAGAACTCCCGATTGCCAGAAATGAGATGGGGCATCGGTATTATACGGAAGATGATATCCAGCTGTTAAAGCACATTAAGAAGCTCAAAGAACGGGGCTATCAGTTAAAGGCCATTAAAATGGACATATCAGAGAATGGAGAACTGATACCAAGAGAGGAGACTTTGCCGCAGGAGATGCCAAGGGAAAAAGCAGAGGTGCTAAACAGCAATGCGGAGAAAATGCAGCAATTTCAGAATATACTTAGCAAGGCGCTGGGACAGGCTTTGAGAGAAAATCAGGACAGTCTTGGAAGAGATCTTGGAGGACGTGTGGCTGAACAGGTGACAAAGGAAATCAACTATCAGTTCAGAGCACAGGAGGAAGCGCAGGAAGCCTATTTTAGAAAGCTTGATGAGAGAATCCAGACTGTGAAAAAGAGAAGTGCAAAGGTAAAGAAAGAAAAGGTAAAACCGGAAAAAAAGAAAAAATTTGCTATGAGAAAAAGAGAAAAGATACATAGAGAGGCTGCAGAGCCTACATAATAAAAATCAGCAGGTCACTTGACCTGCTGATTTGGCATTTCAATTATTTGTTTTCTTCCATAGCGCTAAGGAATTCATTTAAGCGAGCTACTAATACGTCTGGATCCATGCCGTGTACAAGTGCAGCTTCTTCTAATGTTTCCATCTGAGAAGATGGACATCCAACGCAATGCATTCCTTCTCTCATAAGAATATAAATTAAATTTTCATCAAGCTTGATTAATTCGCCGATGATCATTGATTTATCAACTTTTACCATTGGGAGTGCCTCCTTCAAAAAATTCTCATATGATTATACATCTAATAATATCAATTTGCAAGGAATTCCAAAACTTCACATGGCAATTATAAATAATTTATAATATTTTTTGAAAATAAAAAGTTATGCTAGACTAACTCTTGGGGTGTGTATTACAATGTCACTAAAGAAAAGGGAAAGTCACTTGATGACACTCGAATATACAAGGAGGACTATATTATGGCATACGTAATTACTGATGATTGTGTAATGTGTGGAGCATGTGCAGATGCATGTCCAGTTGAAGCTATCTCTGAAGGTGATGGCAAATACGTTATCGATGCTGATGTTTGTGCAGAATGCGGAACATGTGTTGCTGAATGTCCAAACGAAGCTATCGTTGAAGCTTAATTAAAACTACATAAAAAACGAGCGATTTGATTCGCTCGTTTTTTTGTGTCCAATTTTAAATTATGCATTCAGTAATTTCTGCAATGCGTCTTTTTTGATAACCAAATCATAATGTTCTGCCATATAAGCTTCTGACGATTTTGTATAAGGCTCATTGCTTCCGTACTCCGTGAGGATGTTACAGATTTTATTGAATTCCTCCGGTGTATGAGAAGATTTGCTAAGAACCAGATAATAGAGCTTTCTGGAACTGTTTTTATAAAGTCGGTTTTCACCGTGATAATAATCTTTTAAAACATGTGCCGCATCAATGATGGATTCCAGATTGCTAAAGCAGTATAATCTGGTCAGGTCGATGTCTGAGGAAACGCTTACGGGTGCTTCTTCCTTTTTGCTTTCTTCCAGACCTTTCAAATGCTGTTCCATCATACGCTTGAAAATATCAAGAACTTCATCTGCGCCTTCCGGTGTAATTGTTTTTTTAGATTCCGTTACACTATCCAGCACGTCTGCATTGGATGGAGAAAATTTGGAAAATCTTGTATCCAGTTCCTCAGGATCTGAAACCTTTGTGATGATCAGCACGATACAGTCATTTGGCATCGGGATTGCTTCGATCATCAAAGGAATATCATTGGCTTCAAAACCGAATTCTGCATTTGCCTGAAGCATCATATCTCTAAAAAGTGATTTTGCTTTTTCAGAACCATAAGCCAGTTCGCTTAACTTGATCTGACGGTCAGCTAAATCTGCTTTTGTCAGTGTGCATCTAATTTGGTTGTCGTTTAACTTTTCAAGTTTCATAACATCACATCCATTCTAATTTGAAATAGAGTTACATTATAGTATAAACAAAAAACAAAAAGATGTAAAGTTGTATAATTTGTAAATGAATTGGATTTAAGAAAAATTTAACAATTAATCTGCTTGTAAAAGCGCACCGTTTTTTCTATAATGATTTATGAAAGAGCAGTAAATTTTTCATCTTTGTGTAAGCTGCTCCTATCTTACAATTCCCGCCAATCGGCGAATAAATTCCGGATTGTTAGTACATATTAAAATGTAAAACGCTCTTTCGAGCCGTCAGACCGCGAATATATCACATTGTTTATGCTTGGGCGGTGCGGCAAGGGGCAGAATGGAAATGTATGAACTGATAGAACCCCTCTATGTACATGATCGCCTTCCATTTTGCCCCAAAATTCTTAAAATTCTTAAAAATTTCTGAATATCGAAAAAAGTCGATGACGAACTGATAAAATATGATATAATTCATTTTATAAGGGATAAATTTGCCCGTGAAAAGTTACATACGGAGGAGACTCATGGCAAAAAAGAAAAGACGACGCAGAAGACGCAGCCGAATCAATCCAGTGGCAGTTGGGATTTTAGCAATCCTGTTGATCTTGATTGTTGCGGCATCAGTATTTTTGATAAGAAAATATGCTCCATCAAAAGAAATGATGGACTTAGAATTATATTTCCAAATGGAAGAAGAGAATGAACTGGCAATCATTGTCCAGAATACACTCATTGAAGAAAAAGGGATTGTGTTAAACGGCAGACCTTATGTCAGCACAGAAGTGGTTAAGGAACATTTAAACGATCGTTTCTACTGGGACAGTGCAGAAAATCTTTATATTTATACCACACCAAATGAAATGATCACTGCTGCGGTTGGCGAAAGCCAGTACACGGTTGATAAAAAAAGCACAGCGGTAGATTATCAGATTGTTAAGGTGGAAGATGGTATTGCCTATGTTGCTTTGGAATATGTCAAAGGACATACTGCCATGGACTATGAATATATGGAAGACCCGAATCGTGTGCAGATTACCTGTGAATATGGGGAAATGCCAGTGGTAGAAGCAAAGAGAAATTCTGAAGTCAGATATCGTGCAGGTATTAAGAGCCCGATTCTCACAGAAGTAAAAAAAGGTGACCTGCTTTATGTATTAGAAGAACCGGAAGAAATTGAAAAGTGGACAAGAGTCCGTACTTCCAATGGCTATATTGGATATATCAGAGACAGTAAATTAAAAGCGGAATCTACAATCACAATCACAACGGATTTTGTAGAGCCGGAATATTCGAATTTAACAAAAGACTATACGATCAACCTTGCATGGCATCAGGTAACCAACAGAGATGCCAACAGTCAGGTATATGAAAAGATTAAAGATGCCAAGGGTCTGACAACTTTATCTCCAACCTGGTTCTTTATCAGAGACAATGATGGAAATATTCAGTCCATAGCATCACAGGATTACGTAGATTACTGTCATCAGAATAATATCGAAGTATGGGGGCTTGTAGAAAATATTACTTACGCAGACCAGATTGATATTACTTCTATTTTAAATAAGACATCATCCCGTCAGAATCTCGTTACACAGCTGATTGCACAGGCAATACAGTATGATCTGGATGGAATCAACGTGGATATTGAAGCACTTCCGGGAGCAGCAGGAGATGGATTTATTGAATTTATTCGTGAGCTTTCCATCATGTGCCGCAGAAACAACATCATTCTTTCGGTAGATAACTATGTTCCTATGGCATATAACCAGAATTATAACCGTAAAGAACAGGGAATTGTTGCTGATTATGTGATCATCATGGGCTATGATGAACATTTTGCAGGCAGTGATGTGGCTGGCTCTGTTGCATCTATCGGCTATGTCAGAAACGGTATCGAAAAGACTCTGGAAGAAGTACCAGCTGAAAAAGTGATCAATGCAGTTCCGTTCTACACAAGATTATGGCATACAGACAATGATGGAGATCTGTCAAGTTCTGCCATTGGTATGAGTTCTGCTGCAAAAACTGTTTCTACCAACGGTGCAACACCGGAATGGTCAGAGGAAGCGGGACAGTATTATGCAGAATTTGAAAATGCAGACGGTTTCTATCAGATCTGGCTGGAAGAAGAAGCTTCTATCGAAGAAAAGGCAAAGCTTCTTAAGGAATATGACCTCGCCGGTATCGCTTCATGGCGTCTTGGCTATGAAAAAGATGAAATTTGGGACGTCATTTTAAAATATGTAAATTAACAGAAAATGGATTGGCGAAACTTAAGGTGTTTTGTCAGCTAAATATTGCATGATTCCCATGTGGATGGCCCATGCCAGCTTTTGCTGGTATGTGTCATCCACTAATTTTTTGCTCTCTTCCCAGTTGGAAAGAAAACCGCATTCTACAATGACAATGGGTGCGGAAACATTTTTTAAAAGATAATAACTGCTGTTTGGTTTTTCGGAACGGTGATTTGCCGGGTCCACATCCGTAATCAGTTCTTTTTGAATCAGTGCTGCCAAAGCTTTCCCGTCAGAAGAACCGGTAAAGTAAAATACCTGTGCGCCGTCAATGGACTCTTCAGGATAACTGTTTTGATGGATACTTACAACGCAATCTGCACCCGCTTCATTCATAAGCGCAGCTCGGGCAGTCATATCCTGTCTTTTCTTATTTTGGGAGGATTCTTCGTAAAGACCAATATCTTCTGAACGGGTCATGATCACATTTACGTC
The DNA here is from genome assembly GCA_964650775.1 of uncultured Lachnoclostridium sp. Taxonomy (GTDB): domain Bacteria; phylum Bacillota; class Clostridia; order Lachnospirales; family Lachnospiraceae; genus HGM12587. Next base: position 10,452 of record CAZYUZ010000022.1, read on the forward strand.
AGACGCTTTCAGCAGTCGTTCTAGTTTTTTGGCAATGATCAGATTCACATCCTTTTCAAGTGTTCCATCAACTCCCACCTTTCCGGAATCAAAGCCTCCGTGTCCCGCATCGATCACAACGGTATAGCCTTCAGTTTTAGAGGACACACTGATACTCATGACGGTTTCCAAATGGGAATCAATCAGGAAAATGGAAAGAGTCAGAAGAAACATGAGTGAAAGCAGACTTAAGAATTCCTTAGAGCTGTTCATAAATGACCTCCGGAGGGTGAAGTTATTGAAAACATATGAAAATCCAGAGAAAAGTATGAAAGAAATGCTGAAAATCTTGTGCGGAAAGGAGCAAAGTGTTATACTGTGGAAGATAATGGAGATTTAAAATAGGTGAATAATGCAGACAATTATTAGAAAAGTAGACGAAAACTGCATCGATGAAAGGATTATGAAGGAAGCAGGGGAATTGCTAAAAGGCGGTGCGCTGGTAGCATTTCCAACAGAAACGGTATATGGTCTTGGTGCCAATGCGCTGGATGAGAAGGCAGCAGCAAAGATTTATGAGGCAAAGGGCAGACCGTCAGACAACCCGCTGATCATTCATATTGCAGATATGGAAAGTCTTGGATTAATAACCGAAGAGGTTCCAGAGGCAGCGTATTTGCTGGCAGAGAAATTCTGGCCAGGTCCGCTGACGATGGTAATGAAAAAAAGTGAAGCTGTACCGCTTGGGACAACGGGCGGATTGAATACAGTTGCGGTACGTATGCCGTCCCATCCAATTGCGTTGGAAATGATCCGACATGGGGGAGGATACATTGCAGCGCCGAGTGCCAACACATCAGGCAGACCAAGCCCAACATTGGCGAGCCATGTGGCAGATGATATGGATGGAATCATCCCAATGATTTTAGATGGCGGTGCGGTAGGGATTGGTATCGAGTCTACCATCGTAGATTTGACGGAAAATGTACCGACGATCTTAAGACCAGGATTCATAACAAAGGAAATGCTGGAGGAAGTGGTTGGAGAAGTTCAGATAGACAAAGGTCTTGCGGCTGATTCCAAAACTCCACCAAAAGCGCCAGGGATGAAATACCGTCATTATGCACCAAAAGCAGAATTAATTATTATAGAAGGTGCTGAAAACGCGGTCATCCGTAAGATTAATGAGCTGACGAGAGAAAATCAGCAGAAAGGCATTGTGACCGGTGTCATTGGAACAGAGGAAACTGTGTCAAGCTATGCCGCAAAAATAGTAAAGAGTATGGGGACAAGAAATGATGAGCTTTCTATCAGCAGTCATCTCTACAGTATTTTAAGAGAATTTGATGAGAGTGATGCGAGAGTGATTTATTCAGAAAGCTTTGAAAAAGGTGCCCTGGGCAGTGCGATCATGAATCGACTGTTGAAGGCAGCTGGACATAAAATTATACATGTATAAAAAAGGAGATAAAAATGATGATAGCTTTAGGTTGTGACCACGGTGGATACGAATTAATGCAGGAGGTAAAAGCACACCTTACAAAAAGAGGCTTTGAATACAAAGATTTTGGATGCTACAGTACAGAAGCAATCGATTATCCGGAATTCGGACGTGCGGCGGCAAAGGCAGTTGCATCAGGGGAATGTGAATTTGGTATTGTTATTTGTGGTACAGGCATTGGTATTTCAATTGCAGCAAACAAGGTTCCTGGAATCCGTTGTGCACTTTGCACAGACTGCTTTATGGCGCAGGCAACAAGAGAACACAATGATGCGAATATGCTGGCGTTTGGCGCCAGAGTTTTAGGTGCAGGTACAGCATTAAAAATCGTTGATACATTTTTAGATACGCCATTTTCGAATGATGAACGTCATATGAGAAGAATTGCAAAGATTGAGGAATAAATAAAAGGGGGTACGTTATGGGGGAAAAACGCACAGATTATATTTCCTGGGATGAGTATTTTATGGCAGTGGCAAAGCTTGCAGGTATGAGATCAAAGGATCCAAACACACAGGTGGGGGCCTGTATTGTAAGCCAGAATAACAAAATTTTATCTATGGGATATAATGGATTCCCGGTTGGATGTTCCGATGATGAGTTTCCGTGGGCGCGTGTGGGCGATACAGTGGACACAAAATATGCCTATGTAACACATGCAGAATTAAATGCAATCTTAAACTACAGAGGAAATCTGGAAGGGGCAAAATTATATGTTTCGCTCTTTCCATGCAATGAGTGTGCAAAAGCCATCATTCAGGCTGGAATCAAAACAGTTGTTTATGGTGACAACAAATATGACGGAACTCCATCCGTAGTGGCTTCCAAAAGAATGTTCAAAGCAGCAGGTGTAGAATGTGTTGCTTATCATTATTCCGGAAAAGAACTGAAACTGGACGTATAAAATGAGGGAGGCAGCACTGGAATCTGGTGTTGCCTCGTATTACGTCAGAAGTGTAAAATTAGAAGAAAGAAACAGGTATGAAAAAATTACTGATATTTTTAAAGGATTATAAAAAAGAGACGGTGCTGGCACCGCTGTTTAAATTGCTGGAGGCTTCTTTTGAGCTGATGATTCCGCTTGTGGTAGCGGCAATTGTTGACAAGGGAATTGGTCGGGGAGATATCAGCTATGTATATAAAATGGGCGGTATGATGGTACTGCTTGGCGTGGTAGGTCTGATTGCGGCTGTTTCTGCACAGTTTTTTGCTGCAAAGGCGGCGGTTGGATTTGCGACAGGACTGCGTTCGTCGCTGTTTGGCCATATTCAGAGTTTGTCCTATACAGAGATTGATACAGTAGGAACATCGACACTGATCACTCGTCTGACCAGCGATGTCAATCAGGTACAATCAGGGGTAAATATGACGCTGCGTCTGCTGCTTCGTTCCCCATTTATTGTATTTGGGGCAATGATCATGGCGTTTACGGTAGATGTGAGGTCGGCAATGATCTTTGTGGGAGTGATTCCGCTTCTTTGTATCGTTGTATTCGGAATTATGCTCATCACAATGCCAATGTATAAACAGGTGCAGAAGCATCTGGACGGTGTACTGGCACTTACGAGAGAGAATCTGACAGGGATTCGTGTGATCCGCGCATTTCATAAAGAAAAGGAAGAAGTTGAAAAGTTTAAAAAGAGTAACGAAGCGCTGACAAATACACAGCTGAATGTAGGAAAGATTTCCGCGCTTATGAACCCTGTGACTTATGTGATCATTAATCTTGGACTGGTTGTGCTCATTTATACCGGTGCTATGCAGGTGGATGCAGGCCGCCTGACACAGGGCCAGGTCGTTGCACTGATTAATTATATTTCCCAGATTCTTGTGGAATTAATTAAAATGGCAAATTTAATTGTGCTGATCACCAAAGCACTTTCCAGTGCAAACCGTATCAGCAGTATTTTTGATATCAAGAGCAGTATGTCTGAAACCGGAACTGCAGATGTACAGGAAGAGAAGGATGTTCCGATTCTCGAATTTGAGAATGTGGGATTCTGCTATGCAGGTGCAGGAGAGGAATCCTTAACAGAAATCGATTTTTCGGTTTACAAGGGAGAGACGGTGGGAATTATCGGCGGTACCGGCTCTGGGAAGACAACACTGGTGAACCTGATTCCTAGATTTTATGATGCCACAAGTGGGCTGGTACGTTTTCATGGAAAGCCGATTGGCGAATACAGTACAGAAGAACTTCGGGCGTGTATCGGAGTTGTTCCACAGAAAGCAGTTCTTTTTAAGGGGACGATTAAGTCAAATCTTCAGTGGGGAAATGAAAATGCTACATTAGAAGAGATGGATGAAGCATTGGCTGCGTCGCAGGCAAAAGAATTTGTCGACCAGTTAGAGAAAAAACTGGATGCGCCGGTAGCTCAGGGAGGAAAGAATTTCTCTGGCGGACAGAGACAACGTCTGACGATTGCGCGTGCACTGGTGCGAAAACCGGAAATTCTGATTTTGGACGACAGTACTTCTGCGCTTGATTATGCGACCGATGCCCGCCTTCGTGCGCAGTTGAGGGAAAGAAAAAATACGATGACAACCTTTATCGTGTCCCAGAGAACCTCCAGTATCCAGTTTGCAGATAAAATTATTGTTCTGGAAGACGGAAAGATTGCAGGTTTGGGCACTCATAAATATCTTCTTGAAACCTGTGAAGTATATCAGGAAATTTACGATTCCCAGTATCAGAACCCATCAGAGGAGGTGGTATCGCATGAATAAGAAATCTACTCTGAAAAAAGTTTTGAAAAGAATCAAGAAATACCGTCTTTTGGTGCTGTTGTCTCTGGTGATGGCTGCATTGACAGTGGTTTTAACACTGTATCTGCCTATTCTGACTGGAGAAGCAGTCGATGGAATCATCGCAAAAGGGCTTGTGAATCTTACAGGGCTTTTGAAAATATTAAAAAATATGATCGCAGTCATTGTGGCAACTGCAGTAGTTCAGTGGCTGATGAATATTATTAATAATCACATTACTTATCATGTGGTTCAGGATATTCGAAAAGAAGCGTTTGAAAAACTGGAAAAGCTGCCACTGAAATATGTGGATAGCCATTCTTATGGTGATATCGTCAGTCGAATGATTGCGGATGTGGATCAGTTTGCGGAAGGGCTGCTTATGGGCTTTACGCAGCTCTTTACAGGGGTTTTGACAATCCTTGGTACTTTATGCTTCATGTTTGATATTAATGTGAAGATTGCGTTGGTGGTTGTTGTGTTGACACCGCTGTCACTTTTTGTTGCGGGATTTATCGCCAAGCGTACTTATACCATGTTCAAAAAGCAGTCTGAGACAAGAGGGGAGCAGACTTCGCTGATTGAAGAAATGGTAGGAAACTTAAAGGTGGTCAAAGCCTTTGGGCATGAGGATGAAAATCAGGAAAAATTTGATGAAATTAATGGAAGACTGCAGAAATATTCTCTGGATGCAATCTTTTATTCTTCACTGGTAAATCCATGCACAAGATTTATTAACAGTATGATTTATGCAGGTGTTGGAATCACAGGTGCAATATCTGCATTAAATGGAAGACTGACGGTTGGTCAGCTCACCTGCTTTTTAAGTTATGCGAACCAGTATACAAAGCCTTTTAATGAAATTTCCGGTGTAATCACGGAACTTCAGAATGCGTTGGCATGTGCAGCCAGAGTTTTTGAACTGATTGAAGAAGAAGCAGAGGTGCCGGATCAGGATTCTGCGGTTGTGTTGGAGAATGCAAAGGGAGAAATCAATCTTGAAAATGTATATTTCTCTTACACTGCAGATAAAAAACTGATTCAGGATTTCAACCTTTCGGTGAAGCCGGGGCAGAGAATTGCAATTGTAGGTCCGACCGGCTGTGGAAAGACAACACTGATCAATCTTTTGATGAGATTTTATGATGTAAATGAAGGCACAATCTGTGTGGATGGCAATGACATCCGGGATATTACCCGTGGATCTCTTCGCACCAATTATGGCATGGTGTTACAGGATACCTGGATTCGTGGTGGTACCGTGAAGGACAATATTGTGATCGGTAAGCCGGATGCAACGATGGAAGAAGTGATTCTTGCCGCAAAGGAATCCCGTGCCCATGATTTTATCAAACGTCTTCCAAATGGATATGATACTGTACTGGGAGAAGATGGTGGGAGTCTTTCTCAGGGTCAGAAGCAGCTGCTTTGCATTACGAGAGTTATGCTCTGTCTGCCGCCAATGTTGATCTTAGATGAAGCGACCTCCAGCATTGATACCCGTACGGAAATCAAGATTCAGCAGGCATTTGCAAGAATGATGGAAGGGCGTACAAGCTTTATTGTAGCGCATCGACTGTCTACGATTCGTGAGGCAGATGTAATTCTTGTAATGAAGGATGGAAACATTATTGAGCAGGGAAGTCACGAGGAGCTTTTGACAAAGGGCGGTTTCTATGCAGAACTTTACAACAGCCAGTTTACAGGATAGGAGTATTTATGGAACTTTTGAAAAAACGACTGGCAGAGCTTGCAGAAAAATCCTACCGTAATAATCAGTATGTATTCACAAACTTTTTAAATATGGCAGAGATGAATGCCTTTTATGAAATGCGAAAAGAAATTTCCTATATTCCGTTTACCGCTTTTGGCGGAACAGAAAATTGTGAAAGAATGATGCTTCGTTTTGGCTCAGAGGAAATGTTTGGATACGATGAACCATTCCCAATCTGCTGTATTCAGGCAGAACCGCTCATCGAAAAGTTTGCGGATACTTTTTCTCACAGAGATTTTCTGGGGGCAATTATGAACCTTGGAATTGAGAGAGAAGTGGTCGGAGATATTGCAATTAAGGGGAAAAAGGCGTATATTTTTTGTACAGAGAAAATTG
>CAZYUZ010000023.1:0-16410 GCA_964650775.1 uncultured Lachnoclostridium sp.
CTCTAGGATCTCGAAGTGGAAGAATTTCATCTGCTGCTGTTGCCAGTCGCATCACTCCTTTTTTATGAATTTCTCCATTTCCATCGATGTAGCCTTTTGGCAATTCAAATTCAAATTCAGTAATTAATTCATGATCCATAATTGTTCCTCCGGTTCTTTTTTATATTCCGACCTCCCAGAAGGGAGGTCAGAATATTTTAATAAAAAATGAGATAAGAATTAGCTTTCTCTTGTCATTGATTCATATACAAGTTCAACGCTTTCGAATGCAATTTCACTGGAGCTTGCATTGAAATCCGGAGCTGTATATTTGCTTGGCCAAGCATTTACAAGAGTCCAAACAGCAAGTGCTGTAGATCCGTCATCATCAAATAATGTGATTGTAACGTTTTTGTTGTGGTCTTCGCCAAGGGATGTACCCTGAGAGATAGATGTAACCCAATCATAGAAGCTCATGGAGCTAGTCATACCCCATTTGAGTGTTACGTTACCGAATTTTGTAAGACCGTTCATTTTTCTTGACCAGTTTACCCCTTCGTCACCTGTACGATATTCAATTACGTCGATGCTAGCGTCAAAACCGCTTACTTCTGAGAAACTTGCTTCTGTAATGCCATCGATTTCGACTTTATAATTATACTTTTTAAATGGATATGCCATTGTTAAATCCTCCTTTTATTGACATTTGGTCTTTCTTATACTTCTTCCATGAACTGTGTAATTCTGAAGATTACGAATTCAGCTGGTCTGCTTGGTGCAACACCGATTTCACAGATTAAGCGGCCATTTAAGATATCGCTCTGAGACATTGTATCTCTGCCGATATTTACATAGAATGCCTGATCTTCTGTCTGACCAACTAACGCACCGTTTCTCCACATGTCGCGTAAAAATCCACGGATTGTTCTGCCAACTCTTGCCCATAACATTTCATCGTTTGGTTCAAATACTGCCCAGTTTGTCTGAGATTTAATGCTTTCTTCAAGGTAGATGAAGAGACGACGAACGTTGACATATTTCCAGAGGCTATTGCTGGAGCATGTTCTTGCACCCCATACACGGATTCCCTGACCAGGAAGTGCACGGATCAAGTTCACGCCTGCTGGGTTTAAGATATCCTGTTCTGCTTTGTTGTAGAGGCAGGAAAGTCCGATGCAGTTATAAACAACTTCGTTTGCAGGAGCTTTATGAACACCGCGTTCGATATCGCTTCTTGCATAAATACCACAAACAGCACCTGATGGTGGAATGTAAGCTGGTTTTTTGTTTAATGCATCATATACCTGAATCCATGGATGATACATTGCAGCATAGTCAGAATCAACTTTTTCTCTATGAGCTAATACATCCTGTGGTTTTGTAAGATCCTGTGGAACATCCAGGACTGCGAAGCTTGCGCCTGTGTTTGTGCAGTGAGCAACTAATGCTAACTGAACTGCAGGGCTTGTTACACCTGGGATTGCCATGATGCTTACGTTATTGATTTCTTTGAATGCTGCTAAACCTGTTCTCTTGCCTGGACCACCGTCAACGCCCATGAATACGTCATCTGTGATACCTTTCTTACCGCCGTCAGAACCACCTGCTAAGAAAGCGATTGCTTTTTCAGCATCTGCTGCACCGAATACAGAAAGTGGATTCACACCATCAGCAACTGCTTCTGCTGTTACGTCAACGATTTCTGATTTAGCCATTGCTTTTGCAATGTAAGAAGGAGCTGCAATATTTAAAGAAACGCCTTCATAAATTTCAACCTGATCTTTGTAAACAACTTCAATGTTCATTTCGCAAACTGAAAGTGTTTTCTTTGGAACTGGTGCTTTGTCAACAAGGTCTTCTTTCACAGGTGTTACGAATGTAATTGTATTGCCCTGTACCATTGCGATTTTGTTATATCCAACAACTTTACCATTGTTTTTGATAACGATTGTGTCGCCTTCTGCAAAGATAGAACCATTAGCTACTGTGTAAACTTTGTTAGCATCTTCGCCAGTTGCTTCTAAAACTGCTGTTTTGCCTTTGTTTGCTGCAACTGCTGTTACTTTAATTTCGTTACCCCATTTACCTGGGTTTTTAGCTGCAATTGTAATGCCGTTTGCAGAAACTGCTGCAACAGTTGCATCAGAAGCAACTGTACGCATTACGTAGCAACGAGAACCGCCGTTAGCAAAGAACTGTTCTACAGCATATGCTAAATAACGATATTCTCCATATGTATTTTCGGATAAATATCCACCAAATTTTCTTGTAAAATCTGCAAAGCTGGAAACGAATTCCGGTGTTCCTACTACTTTACCTTTTTCTGCCATTCCGATAAAACCTGCTGTGCTGGTGCTTACACCTTCCATTGGTCTCATACCTGACTCAAATTCCTCTACGTATACTCCTGGAGATAAATATTCTGCCATTTTGTTGTTGGGTCCGAAAGCTTTTTGCTTCGTCCCATCCTCCTTTCAAGATTTTTCATAAAATCCAACTATTTCACCATAGTTGTTGTTGCAGGACCGGGATTCACTACCTGAATCACTCCTGCCCAGTTACACATACATTTGCATGTGTTATTGAGTGCCGGCTTTCCACCCACCAATACGGTCGGGGAACCCGGTGCCCACGGTGCTGCGATTACCGGTACACATGGCATCGGAGTTAACACTCCCATTGCCGCCGAGGTTGCCGCTGACACCTGTGGATTTGCCATGGATGTGCACATTCCAAAAGGCATGATGTTTGTCATTGGAATGTTATCCATGATACACGCTGCCGGCATATTACTGCACATTACCTTAGCATTCGGAAGAACATTGAGAACTGACGGCGCCATTCCAAAACTGCACATCAGCTGTGCTCCCGAAGTTACAATAATCGCCACATTCAATCTCCTTCCTTTTTAAGTTTTTTATTCTTAAGAAGTGTTGCCACTTCCAAGAGCTTCGTCTCTTCACCGCTTTCCACTGGAATCGCATAAGCGCCAAAGCGGTCTGTTACGGAACGATAAATCCTGCAAACAGGGGTTCCCGACCTGATTTTCTCTGGCTCTCCACTGATGAGCTCTGCACGGTATTCATTAATACCCCGCTTCTCCTGTAAGATTACCAGCAATGGATTTTTCGCATCGTCTATCAGCCATGTCTTACCCAACAGATTCTCCTTGGTAAATCCAGAAAACCAGATCCAGTGTTCTCCTTCGATATTTCGATATTCTTTAAATACCACCCCGGCTGGACTGCTTTTCTTCGCATAAACTTCTACTGGAAATTTATGCTGCTTATCAAGCTTGCCTGCAAACACTCCAATACCTGTCGAGAACCGTCTTCCGGCTTTCTCGTACAATCTGACTTCCACGATTGGCTCTTCCGGATTTAGTTTTCTCTTTTCTATCAGAACACTGCAAGGATAATATCCTGTACTTTCGATGATGACTCTCGTTTCAACTTCCTGTGGTTCTAAGAAAACATATAACCCGTCTTCCTTTTCTATCGGATGCGCTTTACGCTCACCAATATAGAAAGAAAACCCTTTTTCGCGAATCCATTTACCGGAAAAATCATCCACCATTCGGAGAACAAACGCTACTTTCATTCGAATCATAGGCCCCTCCAAACTAACGCTGTGGCTGCTGAATTACATCGAAATCAGCAACTGCCACTCGTCTGAAGCTGCGGATTCTTCTGGATGAAAGAAGTACCGGTGACACGCTAAAATAGATTGCTAACTGATATGGTACCGAAAGAACTGACCATATTTTTGTTTTCTCTTCGAAACTGAGAGGAAGAATCGTAATAGATGCGCTGGTTTCTTCATCTCCTGCAGCATCATATAAAATCGTATGATCCATCAATACCTGCAGCACTCTACCGAGAATTCTCTGCTCATTTTCCGCACTGGCTGTCAGCTGTGATTTTGTATTAATATATAGCGCATAGTACAAAGTCAGCGGCTTTGGCGGATACTGCGCCTGATTGCCTCGAAGTCGAATCTGATCCACTTGACGGTATTCTCTAAGTTCCTGTATATCATATAAATACAGACCTAATTGAAAATCTGCGTTTTTGTCAGTCGGCATCGCCATTGCGATGGATTCCGGGGACTGAATTAACTCCGGACAGATATGCTCTCTTAACACTTTTAAGACTTCATTGCTCACATCCGAAATCACTGAAAAATCTGCCATACTCTATTGCCTCCTCTCTAATATATTTCTGCTGTTACGAATCTAAGATCATTTGGCTGATCCATTTCATAACATAATCTGTATCTGACTCCATCTACATCATAGACTTCTTCATAAATTGCTTCTGCCATGTTGACACCTTCCACTTCCGTATAGGTGCTGTTTTTCGTTGACATTTCGTAATTTATCGAGCTAAATGCAGTTGGAAGTTCCATTCTTATTTTTTCAATTGCCACACATTCCTGCAGATTCACTGCACCGTTTTCCGGTACCATGGTCTCTTCTGCAAGGAATCCCGTGAAAATGTCTTTCCAGTATACAGAAACGCCTGTAATATTGACGCCCCCAATATCCAGCTCTTCTGAATTCTGCCATTCATCAGAAGACAGATAGTAGTAAATGCCATAGACATTCTGTACAGGAAGTGATGCCAACGTTTCTGCTTCTATCGTTGCCGCATCTTTCTCTTCATCAGTATCTTCCTCTTCGGCTTTACTCTCCTCTGTTTCCGGAAGAAGGTCATCTCCCGTATCTGCCAGATACCAGTCATCTCCTTCTGAGGACTCTTCTGTGCGGTCCATAATTTTAACCAAACTGTCGATTTCCAAAATCACTTTTGCATCTTCATACAACAAACTTGTTGATCCGTCATTAAAATAGATTTTTGGTTCTGCGAAGAACATTTCTGAAACGTCCTTTAATGTACAACCAAGCAAGGATTCATAATGAATAGAATCTCTTGCGAATGTTCCGCTAAACACCGGTTTTCCTGCGGATGTATAAGAAGTTCCAACGCCCTGTGCTTTTCCCATATAGAAATCGCCTTCGTACTTTTTAATTCCTGTACTGTAATAACTTGTTCCGGAACCATGAGCAATTCCACTAAAGAATTCGCCCTCATAAATCATGATTCCCTTTTCATTATATTCAGCTCCGACTCCCTGGAAATTGCCATGTTCGAAATCACCTTCGTACTGAATCGTTCCATCAGGATAATAAAGAATGCCTCTGCCGGAATATTGATTTTCGGAGAATTCTCCCATATACATGACTTTTCCACTCGGATAATAACGGGTTCCATTTCCTTCAAAACAGTTATTTACGAAATCACCTTCGTAAACTAAGACTCCATCCTGATTCCATAAAGTTCCTGCACCCGTACAAACACCTTTTGCGATATCTCCTGTATAAACGACTTCTCCGTTGGCTGCTCGAATATTTGCTTTCCCATCATATTCTCCCAAATCCATATCATCATAATCGAAATATACGGAAGTGATTCTGCTCTCTGTCTGAATCGAATCCAATACAGGCGGTGCAATCCAGTTAAAATAGATAAAAACAAATGCACACGCCGCAAGAATCAGGATATAGACCAATGCTTTGGAAACCCAAAACCGTCCAATGGTAAAATAATCCTCAGGAGACTTTGCTTCTCCACCTAAAATCTTACGGACTTTTGCATTGATCGGTCCTGCCAGCTTCGCTGTGATCATATTCACATTGAATATCTGCTGAACACGTCTGACGACTCTCCGGAAAGGATTCATAACTGCGGTACGCAGTCGTACAAATGCTCTTCCAAGGAAGCTAAAAGCATATGAACCGGAAATTCCCGATATTAAGTTTTTCAAGAAGTTAATGAAACTTCCCATTGCTTACTTCCTCCAACTGGTTACTGATTCTTTTTCTCTAATGTTTCACAACGGAATACATAATATTTTGCTGCCATATCCTGTGAGTTTTCGCGAAGTACCATTGCATATAAGTTCTTCGCTTCATAATAGTAACCTTTTTCGTAAAGTTCCATCGCTTTATCAAATGCTCTCTGGCTGGTCTTCATGATTCGAATCTGTTCTGCACTTCTATCATCGTAAATATCATACATTCCAACATCCAGACCCATATTTTTCAGACGTCCAATATAGCGGTTTGCATAAGCGCTAACATTTTCAATCTTATCATATGCCGCTTCTGTTACAAGGAATCTGCTTCCCATGCTCTTAATAAATAAGCGATTTGTCAGAAGCTTTTCAAATTCCGGTGCAAGAACAACCGGTATATATCGTTCTTCATCACCACAGATACCAAAGTAAACATTTGTCCAGTCCATTACGAAATTTACTTTTAACTGTTCTGTAAAATGACACTTCTGATTATCCGCATCAATCTTTGCCAAAATTGATAATGCAGTTGTAACCGCTGCATCTGCTCCCTGCTGACAGATCATAACAATACTCTGCAGGTTTGCATCGTCGATAATCGAAATGATATTGTTCTGTTTTGCAAATCGATTCACTGTATTGAAGAATCGATTGATCATTTTTTCTGATTGTTCAAGACTCACTGAATCCTGTACATCCAGTCTGACATTCAGTACTGCACAATCGCCCTGAACATTGCTTCCTAAGTTCAATGCCCCCAGATTGTCTTTTCCAAGAAGTTCTATGATACTTGGTGGTACGAAACGATAATAGGTTTCGCTTAAACGTTCCAGATTCAGGAACTGAACATCGATATCATCTGCCATCTTATTAAATACCTGTGTAATACCTGTCAGCTCATCTTCAGATGTTGTACGAATACGAATACTTCTGTCTCCATCTGCAAACTTCTGCATCTCTCGTTTGAGTTCTCCAATTGGGAAGAGAATTCGATAGAATAAAATCATGAGAACTACCGCAACGATGATTAGGAATGCAATACTCATCACTGCAAAATCCTTAACGTAAGTTGCTGTATACGCATCAATGTTTGCTGTGTAAACACCTGTTTCTAACAAATAAATTGTCTGTCCTGACAATCCGCCGATTGGTGTAATACATACATATCTTTCACCAAATCGGTCCTGAATCATGCCTGTGACTGCTTCTCCCGTCAGTGCTGCTTTTTCGTACAGCTTCTGTGCATTCACATTCATCAGAATGTCAAACGGGTAGAAACAAGGGCTGTTTTTATCTATTCCAATATACAAGGAACCATTTTCGTAATAAGCTGCTCTTGTATATAAATCTCGAGTTTCCATCTGCTGGCTTAAATATTCATATGCTTCTCCAGTGTAATCATATGGATATTCAATTTCATTAAAGGATTCCTGACCAAAAAGGGCTGCCAGCATGTTGCCTTCATCCATTGTCTGCTTTTTGAAGTTTTCATCGATGGCATCTCCATAGTAGCTGTAGGAAACCAGCCCAAACAGTACCATAGTGATGACCAGCATTGGAATCGTTGCTGTGATCAGACGTTCCATAATGGTGTGACCGCCTCTGATACCAGAGATAAAGATCTTTAATACCAGATAGATTGCCATTGCAATCACTACGAATGTAAGCCATGTCAAAAGGAAAATTCTAAAAATTCCCAAACCACTCTGCTGTAATTCATCAATGACATATGCCGTTCCATCCTTTACATTTAAAATCTGGAAGCCATCATTCTGGTTATTCTTCACAATCGCTGTGAAATTATTTAAGCTGGACATTGATACATCTACAATATCTTTTGGTGTATAAAGCCCGTTTCCAAAGAAGGAACTGTTTCCGCTCCATACAACTTCTTCATCGCCGTTGCTTAAATTCAGTTTGATAATATCTCCGCTCTCATGTTCCCCCAGATAAACGAATCCGCTTTCTGCGTAACTGATATAGGTTGGATACATTAACACATCCAGAGTTCTTGCCGGATAAACTTCATAAACTTCCTGCTCGCTGGCACAAAAGATTTTTCCGGAATCAGAAATATATACCAGATTTGTGCTGTTTGCAATTGCTTTATAGATGCCTTCTCCATCTTTCAATGGATAGATTCTTGTATTCTTCAGATTTAAAGTATTTTCAAGTACTGTCCCAAACTCGTAAGTCTGTCGGATTGCTGAAGTTTCATAACGGTCAGTTCCGATGATTGTCACTGTATCTGCTGTCGCGTGAAGCCATCCGTACTGATAGTTATCCTCATTCTTCAGTTCAAAAACTTTCTTTGCTTTTCCTGTCAGCAGACCCTCATAATCAATGACTACCAGTTCCTGCCCAAGAATCTCTCCATCAAACTTATCTGCACGGTTGCGCAGAAGATAAACATAATCTTCACCTGCCGTAATTCCCTGCACCTGATAGAGATAGTCGTCTTTTTCTGTTGAAAAAGAATAACTCTTTTCTATTTTTCCGTCCGTTGTAATTTTTGCTACAATTGTTTGGTCATCTTCATTCCAGCTGACAATGCTGTTACCTTCCGATGTGATAGAAAATCCAAGGAGAGAATCCAGCGGAACGTTTCTTTCAGCAATACAGTGATAGCCGGCAAAAATTGCTGCCACGATGAAGATAAAAATCCATATTTTATTTATAATTCTATTTATCAGTTGTTTCACTGCCGTCCCCACCTTACTCTTCGTTTCCTAAATACACATCGCCAATATGTTCAATTCCGTAATAGCTGATATTTTCATTAAACGCCTTTCTGTAAATCCAGCGACTGTAGATCTGACTTGCTGCATAGATCAATGTCACAAGTACCAGAATCGTTAAAAATGTAGCCATGGAATTGCGGAATAAAAAGTTCTTAATTGTTCTAAATGTTCTCTTCAGCCAAGGAAGAAAACCTTTGGTTTCTGCCGGTTTATCGGCCATTCCACGAATAGAAGAAATCAGATGTCCAATGGTCGGAAATCCTGTGGTTGTCATTTTCAGGTAAAACAATCTGATATCATCCGGATAATTATCCGGTGTATCATATTTTCCCTTGTAGTTTTGTTCCAGAATTCCGAATACCTTCTGAGCCAAAACCTCTAAATCATTTTCCTTCCCTTCTGCATCTAATGCTGAAAAGTCAAGGAAATAATTAAAATGAACATCTCCATCCTTCGTAACATTGATATTTCTATCCTGTAATAGTAAAAGTCCCAAATCAGAATCTGCTCCGCACTGGGCATAAGCTGCGATGAGATTCAATGCTGCTCTCTTACAATCTGTAAATTCTGCCAGGTAAACGCCTCCCAGCAGAGAAAGCAGATTCTCATGATAATAGCGAAATACCAGATTCAGGCAATCCTCATAGACAAAGGAACCAATAAAATCGCTGTTTGAGAAGAACAATCTTTCCGTATTCAGTTTTTCAGTTACCAGTTTCCGAAATTTTGTATCTGTAATGGAAACCATCGTATAAAATACGCCTGTATTCTTCTTTCGATCCGTACAAACATATACATCATTCATCTCTGTATGAAGTACGGTTCTAACAATTTCCAGTTCCATATCTAATGCAAGGAACATTTACTCACCTACTCTTCGGTTTTTCTTTGTGACACAATTGCGAATGCATGTGTGAAAATTTCAGGTTTTCCAAGCACAGAAACCTTAATTTCATACACACCTTCCTGTGCCGGTGCACTATACATGCCGTTATTGTCAATCTTTCCGCCTTCCGGATCAAGAAGTTCATAAACAAGAGCTTCTTCCTGCATATTGATAAATACAGGGCTGATATGAACGGTTCCTTTTGGTGGAATTACGATGGTATCCGGCTGAACCATAATGCATCCTTTTCTTTCTTTCGCATTATAGATTCTCTGTTCTAAATCTTCTGGTTTGAATGCATACCAGCGGATTCGGATACCGATTTTACCCATTTTTACCTTTGGACGAATCCCTACGATGAAAGTACCTCTGCTTGGAAGCAGTTTGATCGCATGATCCACTTCAAAAATCTTTTCATCCGTCACGGTTTCATCTTCTGCAAAAATGCTTCCATCTCCTAAAATGATGGATTCTCTATGGCTGTTCAACAGATTGTCACGGCTGATATATTCAATCCCAATCTCCACATATACCGGACCATTTCCAAGTCCATGCATAATTTCTTCTGAGAAATAAGATTTTCCTACTTCACCACCATTGCCTAATGACATTTCAAATACGCCGCTTGTGTTAGTATTGATATCTCTGCTGCGATATTCGGAAGCTGCATTCATCTGCACTTCCTGCACTATGCCTGAATGTATCTGTTCTGTATCACTGCAAATAAACTCACGAAGCTTTTCTAATACCATTAGCTGCTGCGTGCTGCACACATACTGGTCAAATGGTACGCGAATCACTTTATCGATCATCGAATGCTGTTTGGAACGAATCAGCTGAATCTGTGCAATGAACAGTTTTTCATCATAATTTCTATCCAGATCCACATCCATCGTTCCGTTATAGCTGTTTTTATGTACATATTCTAAAACGGTGCCTTCCACCGGTTTCACCTGAAGTGTCACATTTGATGCGGCATCTTTCTGACCTGATTTGTTAATTTCAATGTCTGTGAAATTTAATACAATTGATTCTGCACCAAATACGTATCCTTCCGGATGAAGCGGATGTTCCAGCTTTAATACTTCACCAAACTCTAAAACAAAATTGTTTGCCTGAATATCTAATTCTTTTTCCGTACATCCATCTACATTCACCTTGCAGGAGAAAGATGTTGTACAAGGCATCTGTCCTGTCTTTTTAATCTCAGTACGTACCTTCATGACCATATCCGGTACAACAAAGGATGGAACATACTGTGTGACACAGTATTCTTCATCCTGATATAATACTGACGATAAAATGTAGTCATCTTCCGGACGAATATCTGCTGCACAATCCTGTGCATCTTTCAAATACAGATGAAAGCTTTCTTTTGTATGGTTATACTGCTGTTCCCTAACATCTGATTCCTGCATTTCATAGATTGGATTCGCTTTTGATTCCGCATATTCGATTCCAAGATACACGTTATCAGTTTTTAAATCCTTATATCCATCCACTGTAGAAAGTTTAATGACCTGTGTATGTGGAACAACGATTTCTCTTCCACCTGCATCCAGTGCCATACCGGACTGCAAAATGATGGCGGATTCGTCTGCTGCTACAACATCCATGCCGTAAACAATTCCCATTCCATGAAGCGTACGATTGATCAGTCTGCGCTTATCATTCATGTATCGCTGTTCATTTTGAAAATCTTTTGAAGTCAGAAGCTTTCCATAAAAATAATTATTTCGCTCAAACGAATAATACTTTCTATTAATCATCCAGCATGACCTCCTCTTTTCTATCTTTCTTTGCTTTATAAATCAAGAAACAACCTAAACCAGTCAACCCAACTGCTAAAGTGTACACAACCGGAAGCCAAGGGAATTCGGCTTTCTCTTCTTCAAATTCCACTGGTGCAGCAATGGAATAGATGCTTAAGTGATCCACCTTCGCATAAGCCACTCCACCGGAACGTCTTGTTTCATGTAACTCAATGTTTCCATCTTCCTGTACATGAACAATATGTATCATCGCATTTTCATATTCCACAGGAATCGGAAGACCAATCTCAATCGTACCCTCCGGCTGAGCTTCCTCACCATTTACAAGTAAAGTCACATCATAGCTTGCAACAACGCCGTAACTTTCACTGATTACCTGCTGTACTCTTCGGTTTACTGCATCGGTCACATTTGTTGATTCTACTTTCAACTGTACTGTATCAGGAAGGACGCCTTCGTCTGCTGCAATAATCGCCCCATAGCTTGCATTTCTAAGTACCACGTCCGTGTAGCTTGGGCCGGATTCTGTATCAGAGAAGCTTCGTCTGCTCTGGAGACGATTGCTCTGATTGCCGTAATTCTGCTGTGTTTCTTCTTCCACCGGTGTAATTACTACCGGTTCTTTTACGGTATAGCCAACATTCAGGATTTTGCTGTCCTGCATCTTATCTTTGATTGCAATTACTTTAAAGCTCGTTGCTTTGTTGATGATAATTGGCTCTTTATAAATTTCTAATTCATTTTTTCTTGATAAATTAATATCTTTACCATCTGTACGGTAATAGATGGTCGCACCTTCTGTTGCACAGGTAAATGTTACTTTTGTACCCATTTCCAGCTCTCCGCTTGCATAGCTTGCAATCGGTGCTGCCACCTGTTCTGCAAAACCATAATTAAAGATACTAATCTCACTCTGTTCTAAATCATCTGCAACCGCAATCGCTTTGATCGTCACTGCTTTTTCAATGACAATGCTCTTTTTATAGAGGTTGCTGGATGTGGTCGGGTCGCTTCCGTCAACTGTGTAATAAATTCTGCCTGACTCAGCTTTTAGTTCTACCATACTTTCTTTTACGAATATCGCTCCGTCTGGAACCGAGGATGTCGGTGCCGCAAGCTTATCCATAATGATGTAGGTAAAGGTTGCAAATGTGGTGGATTTTTCACTTCCATCTGCAATCGCCAGAGCCATAATTGTAATCTGCTCACCCGGCTCTCCGTGAATTGTCACCTCATCTCCGGAATGACTGTCCGTTGTTGGGGTGGATCCATCGGTTGTATAGTAAATCTCTGCATCTGACATATCAGTATGCAGATGGATTTTTTCTCCGTTCTTTACAATCTCACCGCTTTCTCTGTCAGCATAAATACCGCCGGCATAAGCACTGATATTGTAACTGTAGGTACCAACCTCACTGTTGGTGTAACCTGACTGTGCTGCGTAGGTACGAAGCACGATCATTGCTCCTGCATCTCCGTTGATCACAACATTGCTTCCGACCTGAACCTTCTTATTTGCAGGATCCCTTGGATCACTTCCATCCAGTGTGTAATAGATGGTCGCACCCTTATCTGCCTTTAAAGAAATCACTGTTCCGGAAGAAATGACTGCTCCAGTATCAATGGAAGGTTCCGGAGTCTTTAATTTTGTAGCAACTGTATAAGTAAAAGAAGATACTGTACTTTCGATGCTGTCTTTTACCGCAAATGCCTTAATGGACGTTTTCTGTGTTATCTTAATCGGATTTGACGCATCAAACACCTTGCTGGCTGTCGTTGGTTCATTAATTTTTGCATCTCCATAAGCAACTTCATAGTAAATGGTTGCACCCTCTGTTGCTGATTTTAAGATTACTTCGGTATTTTCAGTTACAGAGCCTTCTGCCGGATTTGCGTATGGTGCAGATACTGCTCCAGGATATGCAAATACCAGATGGGAAAGACCACTGACAGCAAGATTTTCTTTATAGCCAATTGCTGTAATCGTAAGCAGCGAGCTATCCTTTGGCTTTTCTACAAGAACTCCCTCTGCTCCGTTATAGATTTTTGTCGTTCCCTTTACCGCAAGTTCTCCATTTGTATCAATTTCATACTGTGGTTCACTACCGTCTGTTGTATATAAAATCGTCGCTCCAGGAGTATTGGAGAATAACTGAATCTTATTGCCTACCTGAACTTCCGCAGGAGTTTGTGCATTTGTCTGTGGTACAGACTGAATCGCTTCTACAGGTGCCTGCGCTTCAACAATATAATGGAATCTCGCCACTGGGCTATCCTGATAAATGCAGTAATAGTTATCCCCAATCTTACTATAGGTAACCGCTTGTGCCATAATCAGAACAGAATCACCATAATCAGCAATGGACTCATCAATTACAATCGGTTCTGCATCTGTAAACAGTTTTGTTCCTGTCTCTTCTACTGCAATTGGTCCATCCGCTGCTGTTATCTTAATTACCGGTGCACTGCCATTTGTAGTATAAAAAATCTTACTTCCCGTCGTATTACACATTAATCCGATAGAAGATCCCAGTTTTATTACTGCAGGCTCAGTAGCAGAAGTTTTGACCGTAGCTTCCGGTGCAGCAGTCTGTTCAGAAGCAGCATAGGAATATCCCAGTTTCTGAAATTCTCCTACTTCTTTTCCACTGTCTTCCACTAAAACAAATAAATTCATGGAACCTTTTACGCGGATTTCCTCTCCTACTTCAATCGGCTGAGTATATCTTTTTACAGTAGAATCAGAGCAGTAATACCAGATTCCATTAATCTTGATATAAACCTGATCGCCCTGAAAAGCAATTTTTCCATCCTGAGAAAGATTGTCAAGTCCAATCGAATGACGCGCATCATAGCTGACTCTTGTCAAGGTCGGTGCACTCTGCGCCTCATATGTATAAAACATTGCAGCATCCGCATATGCGCCTGTCTGCGAAAGTTCTATTTTCGTTCCAACATCCACGCTTCCGCCATTGACAGGTGAAGAGTTTACGATTGAACCCGAATTTTCCATGTAACGAATTTCATAATAACTTGGCTCACATTCAATATAATGCTTTGAATTATTTAAAAAAGTATTTCTGACGTATAAATATTTTTTCCCTTCTGGAGAGAAAGGTTCAGAATAATTTATCCACGATATACCAGACATGTTCACCACCTTATCACTCAGATAATACTGTGGCTGTGCTGTTCCTTCCGGATTATCGCCAGGAGATAATACAATCAAATCATCAATAGAAATTGCATCTCTTCCCGCGATACTCTTTCCACCTTCCGTAGAAATCACTGGTGGTTGCAACTGTTCATATATCGGACTATTTGTATAATTAAACACATAGGTATGAGGAGTATATAACATCACGTCTAAGTCTTTACTGTTATATCCGGTATTACCTTCTCCTTCGGTTTTATAGGACGCAAACCAGAAATCCACTGCATTTACAGTAATCATTTCTATTCTTTTTACCACCTGACCATCACCTTGCCATAATGGAATCGAAGTTCCTGAAGTATACTTAGACCATCCGTTTGCAGTTGCACAATTTTCAGCAAGGGAAGAAAAGACTCTACCATACTGTTCTTCCGTGGTAAGCATCATCTTTTCTGATCTTTTTTGTCCAGAAGGTGCTGTGTAATTCTGTTTATAATAATTAAGCAGAATATCTCCCATATTGGAGCTTCCTTCGCCAGTATATACTTTATAATAAGTTACTGTATTTCTGCTTGGATAATTCAAATATGAAAAATATCGTTCAGTCCCCACATAATCATTCCATGCATTTGATTGACCAGTACCCAAATCTTGCGAACTATTCATTCGAGAAATGACTGTTTTTACCGAAATTGAAGGTGAAAATACACCACCTCGCGGAAAACTGATGTTAAAAGTCTTTGTATGAGAGTCGCCATAATAACCACTGGAAGTTTTCTTATAATCTTCACTATAACTAACTCCACTACAAATCTGACCACTGACTGTTAGATTCTGGGATAACAGCAGATCATTCGGAACAGAAATCCCATTCCAAAAAGCATCCCCATCGGAACTTGAGCCTGTAATCACGCCACTCAGGGCATGAGACTGCATTTCTCCAATCGATAAAATTGCAAAAAACAATCCAACAGCAAGGAACAGGGAAAGTATACCTATGGAATAACGTTTATGAAATTTTCTCTTTCGTTCCGTGTTTTTTCTCATACACACCCTCCTGTCTTCCTCACTATACTCTACCATACAAGTTTTTTATCTTCCTCACTCTTTTGGGTAGTCTTTATCTCTTTTTCGGAGATTTTTTCATCTTTTCTTTTACAAAAAAGCCAATGCCGCCTGCCAAAGTAAGTCCTGCAATACTTTCCAATATGATCAGGTAAGGGAATTCACTTTTTTCTTCATTTACTCTTTCTGGGCCAATGAGGACATAGCTTCCCAGTTTTTCTGTTTTCACATAAAGAACATCTGCTTCACGTCTTGTTTCTAATGTAGTCAGATTATAATCATCCTTTACATATGCAACAGAAAGTGTTGCATCCTCATATCCTTCTGGAATTGGGAATGAAATTTCAATCTCTTCTTTTGGTTGAACGCTATAGCTTCCTTCTTTAACTTTCATTTTATAGGTTCCTAAAACAGTCGTATCTTCACCAAAAATCCCTTTTGTCTTTTTGACTGTATATGGATTATTTTCCTCTTTGGTGGTTTCCAGTACAATCTGTTTTGAAAAAGCTCCTTCCGGATAAGAGATTGTCGTTTTATATTCTTTTTCTCTTACAGTTCTCATCACAACATCTGATCCATCTGTTTTTCTGGAAAGCTCAGATGCATCTGTATCTTTCAATCCCTCTTCTGCCAGTTTCGCAGCTTCTTCTTCCTTTTGTACTACAGCCGGAATTGTATCCACAATGTAGGACCAGCTCTTAACCTCTGAAAGGCGTAAGTCAGCACGATAAGCAACCGCCTGAATCAATACACTGCGATGAATTTCAATCGCTTCTCCATCATATAACAGCATATTTCCCAAATTATTTATCGTTGGTTCTGTTCCATCAGTAGAGTAATAAATCTGGGCTCCATCTGTAGATGTAGTTAATCGGATCTTATCTCCCGGTTCTAATATAGAACCATCCACTTCCGAAGATGTAACCGCTGCTGCTTTTGCCGCTGCAGTATAAGTGA
>CAZYUZ010000024.1:0-16267 GCA_964650775.1 uncultured Lachnoclostridium sp.
ACTTCAACACGTTCAGTAACCAGGTTAAAGCTGATAAGATAGCAGATGATCGCTAAAATACTGAATATTCCAGCGAGTACTGTCATACGGGATCCGGACATTACAGTCTGTCCATTTACTGTTACATAAGCAACCATCGGTGTAAGAACACCAATTGCAAGACCAGCTACAGTTCCGCCAACAGTTCTCCATGTGGAAAGCTGTGAACGATCGTTTGCATCACTGGATACTGCAGATGCCATAGAACCGTAAGGAATATTGATGGATGTGTAGAAAATGGATCCCCACAAAATGTATGTAATAGCCATCCATGCTACCTTAAAGCCATAACCCATGCCGGCCAGGCCGCTCTGATAAATTAAGAAGGAAGAAATTGCAACCGGGCCGCACATACGTTTCAGCCATGGTTTAAATTTACCATCTTTTGTAGGTTTGGAACGGTCAACGATCTGACCCATTGTTACGTCTGTCACGGCATCGATAAAACGGGCTGCCATCATAACCAGACCAACAATCCCGCCGTCAATACCCATGACGTCGGTATAAAATTTCAGCATAAAACTGGAAGATAAAATAAACGTGAAATCGTTGGCAACGTCACCGAACATGTAACCAACCTTGTCACGCATACCAAAAGGTCTTTTGGTTTGTGTACTCATTTTTTTTCTCCTTTTCGTTGAATATGTTGAAATAATTATAGTCTTTTCTTTTTTGGGGAAAAAGAAACTATCATTCGTTTTTATTGGAGAATCTTCGGTTCTATCTATTTTTCACTATTTAAAAAATTTTTTCTATGTTGTAATATAAAAAAATAACGGATTGTAATGGGGAGGAAAAATGCAGCAAAAAGAGAAGTACATCCTGGATTTTATTTTACATCTCATGGAAGATTACAAGGTTCCGGTCAATCGTTTGCAGGCGCCTTTTTCTGATATAGAGCCGCTTGATTTCGGACTTCGTTCTGACATTTTAAATCAAACAAACAGTGCACGTGTGATAGATGATTTTTTTCAAAATCTTAAAGAGAACAATATTTATTTTTTGTATGATATTTTTGAATGCAGCTATATTATATTTTATCATCCCACAACCAAATGTTTGTTTTGTATAGGTCCTTTTTTGTCTGAACAGATGACAAAAAAACGATTGGACAGGATTTTTGAAAAATTAGGTCTGCCGGAAGTATTACGTTTTCCGATTGCAGAATACTATCAGCAAATTGCATGCATTCCTGCACCTGATTTTGTGGAAAAAATATTTATTCAACTGGGCAGAGATCTATATGGCGATGACTGCGAATCGGTCTATTTAGACTTTCAAAAAAGGGGCTATCATTATCTGGATTTCGAGACTCTTTTACCTGCAAGAGAATTTTCTCAAACAGATTTGCTTGCGAAACGCTACGAAGTGGAAAGCAATTTTCTCGCAGCTGTTTCGATGGGAAACGAAACAAAAGCCTATGAACTTGCAAAAAGTTTATTTGAAATGCCTTATATTGATGAACCTCCTGTTGGTTGGGAATTAAGATACCATAAAAATTATCTGATTTCTATTTCGGCAGTATTAAGAAAGCTCATGGAGTACAATGGGATTCATCCGATTCATTTTCATGATTTGTACAAAAATTCTTTTAAGTACATTGAACGCTGTGCCAGTCACAGTCAATTAACGGAGCTAATGAAAAATATCATTTATGATTACTGTAAGGTGTCTAAATCTGTAAAACGTTGTAATTGTTCCCCAGTGATTGAAAGCATTCTCACATATATTGATACGGATTTGAGAGCTGATCTGACTTTGAAAGCTTTTTCAAAATATTTAAATCTAACTCCAAGCTATTTGTCAGACCTGTTTTCCAAAGAGATGGGAATTTCGCTTACAAATTATGTGACACAAAAGCGCATGGCGCTGGCACAGCTTCAGCTTGGAATGACCACACTATCTGTGAAAAAAATAGCAGAAAACTGCGGTTACTCTGATATTCAATATTTTAATCGTACGTTTAAAAAGCATACTGGCGTAACCCCAAAGGCTTACCATAATACCTATTATTTGTCTAAAGAAAATATGACGTATCAGTTTGCAAAGAGGCAGGAATAATCCAATAAATATACAAAAAGAACGAAAAATGTTCCCTAAAAGAAATCCTCTCTTTATATTATAATGAATTATAGTGATTTAAATTTACGAGGAGGAACCTATGCGCAACATTATTAATTTAAACCAAAACTGGAAATTTATTCAGGAAAACGTGGGGCTTCCTGCGGCATATCCTGCGGACTGGCAGAACGTTGACCTTCCGCACACATGGAATGCTGTTGACGGAAATGACGGAAATGGAAGCTATGACCGTGGAAATTACTGGTATGCGAAAACATTTACCACACCAAAACAGCCTTTGGCAGGCGGACGTGTATTTGTAGAAGTTCTTGCAGCAGGCCAGCAGGCAAGTGTATATGTAAACGGTGAAAAAGTAACCTACCACGAAGGAGGTTATTCAATCTTCCGTGCAGACATCACAGATGTTTGCAAAGACGATGAAGAGAACCTTTTAGTCATTGAATGCAGCAATGAAAACAGATCTAACGTTTATCCTCAGCACGCTGACTTTACATTCTACGGAGGACTTTACCGCGGAGTGAACCTGATCAGTGTTCCGAATGCACATTTTGATCTTGAGTACTATGGAGGTCCTGGTATCAAAGTAACTCCTGTTCCATGTGAATGTGGCGGAGCGACTTTCGAAATCGAGACTTATGTGAAAAATGCAGATGAAAACTTTACTGTACTTTACAGCATCAAAGATGAGGAAGGTGTTGAAGTAGGCTATGCATGCCGTCCGGCAGATGCAGCAAAAGTTACAATCTACGTTCCGGATGTAACTCTCTGGGATATGGACAATCCTTATCTTTATACAGTGACTGCATTGCTGCAGAGAAGAAATGAAACTTATGACGAAGTAAGTGCGAATGTTGGTGTAAGAAGTTTCTCCTGTGATCCGGATAAAGGATTTATTATCAACGGAGTACCGACTCCTCTGCGTGGTGTTTCCCGTCATCAGGACATTATGTATAAAGGAAATGCTTTAACCTATGAAGATCATTTAACAGATGCTCTTTTGATCAAAGAATTAGGCGCAAATACAATCCGCCTTGCTCATTATCAGCATTCTCAGGATTTTTATGATATCTGTGATGAGATTGGTTTTGCAAACTGGGCAGAAATCCCATTTATCAGTATCATGAATGAAGATCCGAATGCACACTTAAACTGTATCAGCCAGATGAAAGAACTTGTGATTCAGAATTATAACCATCCATCAATCTTCTTCTGGGGAATTTCCAACGAAATCCTGATCGGTGGTATTTCGGAACAGCTGGTAAAGAACCATCAGGAATTAAATGCACTGGTAAAAGAACTTGATCCAACAAGACTTACAACCATCGCACATGTATCTATGACACCGGTAGATGGTCCAATGCATTACATTACAGATACAGAAAGCTATAACCATTACTTTGGATGGTACAACAAAAAGATGGAGGATAATGGACCTTGGTTCGATATGTTCCATGAAAAACATCCAAAGATCTGCATCGGAGTTTCTGAATATGGATGTGAAGGTATCATTACATACCATGGACCAAATCCAAAGGTAAAAGATTACAGCGAAGATTATCAGTCACTTTACCATGAACATATGGCAAAAGTTCTTGAAGAACGTCCATGGATCTGGTCTTCTCATGTATGGAATATGTTCGACTTTGGCTGTGCAGCCCGTGATGAAGGCGGTGTAGCCGGACGTAACAACAAAGGTCTTGTTTCTATGGACAGAAAGACAAAGAAAGACAGCTTCTATATTTATAAAGCATTCTGGAATAAAGAGCCTATGGTTCATATTGCAGGTAAACGTTACGCACAGCGCGCTGGCGAAACTACAGAGATCAAAGTTTACTCTAACCTGGATAAAGTAGCTCTTTACTTAAATGGAGCTCTTGTAGAAGAAAAAGAAACTGTAGATAAGATTGCAAAATATGAAGTTGCATTAAAAGACGGAGAGAATATCCTTCTTGCAGTTGCAGGTGACTGTAAAGACAGCGCAACCATCGAAAAAGTTGAAACAGAACCTGAAATCTATACACTGCCAGGTGTAGAAGATGACGGTGAAGGAGCTGCAAACTGGTTTACACAAATGGGCAACATGGAAATGGTTCCTGAAATGGTATTCCCGGAAGGCAAATACAGTATCAAATCTACGCTGGAATCTCTGTATAACAGTAAAGAAGCGTGGGCATTTGTTACCGAAACAATGAAGCTCCCGCTTTCTCCGGAACATGGTATGTGGGGCATGGTCAGCAAGTTTACTGTAGAAGGTCTGATGGAAATGAGTGACGGAGGCGTTCCGGAAGCTGCTCTTGCCATGTTAAATGCTGAGCTTAACAAATTTGATATAGTTGAATAATCAGCGATTGTAATACATGATCATTCTATAAGATTATATATAGCTGCATAAAAGAGCAGGAGCCGGACTTTTTAAAGCCCGGCTCCTGGTTTCTAACTCTCTATTTTTTCTTTTCCGAACAAGGAAACATTTTTAATTCCCATAGAAGCTAATTTTTTTAAAGTATGTAAAATAAACTTTTTTGTCTCCCCGTCCAGCTGTGAAATCGCATGAAGGGTTGCCGGAATTGCAGTCTGCCAGTCAGAACGGAAATCATCAATGCTCGTCAGATTGTTGGCACTTAATACGCTGTATAACGCATCCACAAATCGCTCACGGTCTTCCTCTGAAATATGCTTCAGCCAGTCGGTCAGAGTTTTATCTGTAAATTTTGCATTTCTTGTTAGATTTTCAATGTAAATAAAATTGTTCCCTTCGATTTCCCATGTAAACTGGTCGTGCTGCAAAAGCCCAAGGGTATTGCTTTTTACAATATCGAAATTTTCCTGATGCTCCAGCATCATGCCGATGACAGATGACTGTGGCAATGTTTTTTCGATGCGGGAAGAGATATGCTGAAATTCCGATTTTTGTAAGGTGGACTCTAAAAAACCGGGTCCGTCATGAGAATAGATTTTAGCTATTCTGTTTTGAATATTCTCTCTGCACATCGCAGCAGCATAAACTGCCAGATTTCCCCCTTTTGAGTGACCTCCAGTCAAAATTTTACCAGGACAATAAAGTGCTGCTTTTTCAATGTAGCGCGCAGCTTCTTCCTGAGAAGGGATTGGCGATTTAAATGCCATATTAAAATCCTCTTTCCATCCGACGAAAGTAGAATCCGTGCCGCGAAAAGCAATATAGTACAAATCAGGCTGTACCTGAAAGGTCATGGCAGAAAACTGCTTCTCTGAGATCAGGTCAAACTGTTCAGTATATCCCATCACGCGGATATTACGAAAACGCGGACTAGCAGCCAACGCAAAGAAAAGCTGTTTGGTGTCCTCAGCCAGAGGAATGTTGTGAAACATTTCATCAAAATATTCTGCGCGGTATAATTCCTGAAGGCGGATTCCTTTCCAGTTTTCCACTTCTGGAATTACATCCGGAAAATGAATGTAGGCTGCAGAGGACAGGATCAAACTGTCTACAGAGTTGAAAGGATATTGCTCGAACGTATTTAAATTTTCCTGCGTGTAAGTAATAATATTTTTCATAGATTTCATTCCTCAAAATCCGGTATCGAAAATGTTTTCTTGTAAAATCATATTAACACAGAACAGCAATTATTTGTAAAATAACGAATGAAAATTATACGGATTATACGGAACTTACCTTTACAATCGACAAGAAAAGCTGATATACTTTCTTTACCGATGGGTATTGGAGGTTATAATTAGACATGCTTCGTGACGAATTCAGCAGGGTATACGCAAAATTTAAATTACATTTCTATCAGAAGGTGTTTGAAAAATTCCAGGACAGAGAAGCTTCTCTGACAACCGTGGAAACATTCTGCATGGAGATCATCTATGCGGCAAATGGACCAACGGTCAATGAATTTGCAAAGATTGCAAACCTTTCTTCACCAAATGCGGCTTATAAGGTAAACAATCTGATGAAAAAAGGCTATCTGGAAAAGGTGCAGTCCACAGAGGACAAAAGAGAGTATCATTTGTATGCAACTCAGAAATATTTAGATTACTATAATATTAGCTACCAGTATCTGGATACTGTGCTGACACGTCTGGAAGGACGCTTTACAAAAGAGGAATTGGAGACGGTGGAGAGAGTTTTAAAGGTTATGGATGAGGAATTGATGCCGGAGATTCCGATTTAGAGGTGCAAAACGAGTTTAAGTATTATGAAACAGTCTAAAGGAATTTTCGGGCTCTTTGATAGTCAAAGAGCCCGGTTTTTATGCCCTTTGTATCACTCCGCAGGCAATTCTTGCGCCGGAGTTTCCGGAAGGCTGGGAAGTAAAATCATCCGGCGCGCTATGAATTAAGATGGTTCTGCCAATAATTTCACAGGCGCAGAATTTATCAGTAAGAAATGCAGAAAATGCATAGCCGTCATTTCCAAAAAGCGGAGGCAGATCTCCTGCGTGATATGGGTGGTCGCACATTTCAGGATTATAGTGAGACATTGCCTGCCCGAAAGGGTCAATGCAGTTGCCGGCACATACATTTCCCTCATGAATGTGGTAAGCAAAGATTGCATCCTGGCAATCCTTGTATTCCCGTGGAAGTCCGAAAACTTCTGTGGCGACCAGTGTGCCGTATCGTGTTTGATAAAACCGTACCTGCCCGTGAATTTCCGGGTATTCCTCGCTTCCATAAATATTTGCAAAAGAATTCGGGCATCTGCTTAAAACGGATGCGAAAAATGAAAACCCGTGAAACTGGTTCTGACAAAAATTCATAAAATTTTTCCTAAAACTTAATTATTTTATTATATGTTGAAAGGCAAATAGTGATAATATAAATGTAGCAGATAAGGTTTACATAGGAGGATATATACTCGTGAACAATAGTGTACTGGAAGAAAAAGTAAGAGAACGAAAACTGCTGGATGCATTTTTTGATGAAGAAATGATGCAGTGGTCAAAGGGGATACTTCAGAGATATAATAAGCTGATGGCATATTACCGTTGTGCGATCATGGAAGTGGAAACCAAATTTAATGTTTTAAATGAAGAGTTCTCTCTTCGTTATGACAGAAATCCGATTAATGGTATTAAGAGTCGCTTGAAACGTCTGGACAGCATTAAGGAAAAACTGGAAAGAAGAGATCTGCCATTTACATTAGAGACTGTGGAAGAGCATATTCATGATGTTGCAGGTGTGCGAGTGGTTTGTTCTTTCGTGGATGATGTTTACCTTTTGGCAGATGCATTGCTGAAGCAGGATGATATTACGCTTCTTGAAAAGAAAGATTATATTGCAAATCCGAAGCCGAACGGATATCGAAGTCTGCATCTGATCGTTAGAGTGCCGATTTTCTTAGAGCATGAAAAACGTCTGATGCAGGTTGAAATTCAGCTTCGTACCATCGCAATGGATTTTTGGGCGAGTTTAGAGCATCAGCTGCGTTATAAAAAAGAGTTCGATTTTACAGAAGATATGGCAAAAGAATTACAGGATTGTGCAGATTTGAGCGCAAAATTGGATGCGAGAATGGATTCGCTGCGTGAACATGTAGAGTCGGCAAATACTTACGATGTAGAATGAGGTTTGAGGAGAAAAGATTATGAAAATTGAATGGAAGAGCTGCCTGCGTTTGGGAGTGACAGTGTTTTTTACATTTTTGGCGATTCATTACTGGAGCAGTCTGACTAGATTTGTTGGTGTGCTGTTTAGTGCAGCGAGTGCTTTAATCATTGGATGTGTGATTGCATATGTGTTAAATATTCTGATGAGTTTTTATGAGAAACATTATTTTCCAAAGAGTCAGAGCAAGGCAGTGGGAAAAAGCAGAAGAGTTGTATGTATGTTAGCAGCAATGCTGACATTGGTGGTAGTAGTCGCTTTGATCATCGGCTTGGTGTTACCAGAATTGGCGGCATGTGTACGATTGCTGATTGCAGAAATTCCTTTGGCAATCGAACGTTTGGTGGAATGGATGGAAGAAACCGGTTTGCTGGCAACAATAATGACAGATGATGCGGTAGCATCCTTAACCGCTATTAACTGGCAGGAAAAAATAACAGAATTACTTTCTGTGCTGGCAGCAGGCGTGGGAGGCGTTGCGCAGGTAGCAGTCGGTGCAGTTTCAGCAACGTTTTCTGTGGTGGCGCAGTTTGTGATTGGACTGATTTTTGCGATTTATCTCTTAGTTGGGAAAGAGACACTTGGAGGTCAGGTGAATCGTTTAATGGATTATTATCTGAAGCCAGAGTGGAATGAAAAGATTCGCTATATGGTAGGAATTTTTGATAATTCTTTCCATAAGTTTATTGTGGGGCAGTGTATTGAAGCGGTTGTTTTAGGAGTGCTTTGTATCCTTGGTATGACAATTTTAAGACTTCCATATGCGATGATGATTGGTACGCTGATTGGATTTACCGCGTTGATTCCGGTGGCGGGTGCTTATATCGGTGCAGGTGTAGGTGCTTTTATGATATTGACGGTATCCCCTGTACAGGCGCTGGTCTTCCTTGTGTTTGTGGTAATCTTGCAGCAGCTGGAGGGAAATTTAATCTACCCGAAGGTTGTGGGAAGCTCCATCGGACTTCCGGGTGTTTGGGTACTGGCAGCGGTAACGATTGGCGGAGGCATTATGGGAATCCCGGGAATGCTTCTTGGTGTACCGACGGTGGCGGCTGTGTATCAGTTGCTCAGGAATAATTTGGATAAAAAGAATGAGGGAATTGAATGATTTTATATAATGAACAATTAAAGGTACTGTACGATATGGTCTGTCGTAAGCAGCATTTAGAAAAACTGCTTGCGGAACTGATCGGACAGAAAAACATACTGTTAGATGAAGTAAGTAAATTGCAAGAAGCAAGCCTTAAAGAACAGAAAGATGTAGATAAACTGGAAGGAGGAAGTCTTGCAGCATTTTTCTATAATGTAATTGGAAAGATGGATGCAAAGCTTACAAAAGAACGTGAAGAAGCGTATGCTGCGGCGGTAAAACATGATGCAGCGGTAAAAGAACTTCAGAAAGTTGAAGAGGATATTCAGGCAAAAGAAAAAGAACTGGAAGGTCTTTTGGGATGTGAAGAAAAATATGAAGAGCTTCTTGCGTTAAAAAAAGAAAGAATGAAAACGATTGGTCACTGGGCGATGGAAAAAGTATTTGAATTTGACCAGAGACTAACCTATTTAGATAACCAGATTCGTGAGCTGGATGAAGCGCTGGAGGCAGGAGAAGAAGCGAAAAATCTTGTAGAGCAGGTGTTGGACAGCTTAAGCAGTGCGGAAAGTTGGGGAACTTTTGATATTTTAGGCGGAGGAGTGATTGCCGATGCCATCAAATATTCCAAGCTGGATGACACCCAGTATTTGATAGAAAATTTACAGGATCAGTTACGACGTTTTAAGACAGAACTTGCGGATGTGACCATTGATTCAGAAATGAATGTTCAGATTGATGGATTTTTGCAGTTTGCAGATTATTTCTTTGATAATCTGTTCACAGACTGGGCGGTGATGGATAAAATTCAAAATTCCCAGCTGCAGGTTGAAAGAACACAAGATCAGATTGAAAGTGTGATGGGAAAACTTTGTGAGATGAAAGAGGATGCGTTAGCACAGAAGGAAAATGTGCAGGCGAAGCTGGACGAATTGATCGTGCAGGTGAATATTTAAAAATGTTAAGGGAGACAAGTCATCTTGTCTCCCATTCTAATTTTAGTTTTAAGTATCTTTTTGGTTTTCGAGCATTTTCTTTTGGCAAAATGTTTTTATATCTATAAACACTTAATACAAGGCCCAGTAGAATGTATGATACAATCGTGCCGCTACCGCCATAAGATAGAAAAGGCATACTGATTGAAACATAAGGTATCAACTGTAAATTTATCAAAACACTGGCAGCAGTTTTGGTCAAAAATGCAATTCCGCATCCCATTCCCACTATCATTCCCAACTGATTTTTCTGCGTCATGGAAATGCGAAAGACTTTCATGATGATCAGCACTAGCACGGTAACCATGGCGACTGTCAGGAGCGTACCATAAATACTGCACATAGCTACCAAAATATAATCTGTTAAAAAATCGGTCGTTGGTCCATTGACCAGATAGTAAACGGAACGTTCGCTGCTGCCGATCATAGAACTGCTGACGCGCATGTTTTGCGCTATATTTGCAATGTAATCCCGAGGGTCAGCCGGATTAAAGAATGCACGAATGCGATCAGCTTGATACGGTTCGCCCAAAAAGTAAAAATATGCAAGAAGTGCAATTGGCGATAATACCAATGTACTGCATGAAATTCCAAGAACAATCTTTTTGGAGATGCAAAACCAGTCTTTCCAAACGGCAAAAATAAACAGAGAGAAAAGGCTGACAAAAAGAATCAACGCATTGCTTAATGTTGGAGTTAACCATACAAAGCCTACTGGAACTAAAATTAATGGAATAACTTTCAGTAAGACGCCATATCCCTCACCACGGAAGGAATACAAGGCGGCACCAAATAATGGAATATATAAAAGCATTGCTTCAGGAACAGAAATCCATAGTCCGCGAATACTGATCCAACGGTTTGCACCACCAACTTCAAAACCCCAAATAGCCAGTCCGAGGATCATTATACTTAAAAACACCACCGCAGGTTTCCAGCACCATTTTCCCAAAATGCTGTAATCAAGACGATAGACGAGCAACATTAGCAAAAATCCCGCGAGAACAAAAGTCGCCTGTCTTTGCCATGGATAGGCATCGCGTGCAACGATATCAGCTGCGTAGAAGATCCCAACACTTAAAATACTAATAATGCCAATTGCAATTACAATACCCCAGTTCATCTGTGGTCGGTGAATGCGGTCTAAAGCAACACCAGTTTCTACCGGATCTCCCATTTCTCGTACAGCGCGTTCCAGCGCCTCTTCTGGAAATGCACCACGTTCTTCATAGGCTTCAGCCTGGTCTAAAATGTGATTTTTCAATTCTGCCGTAACAGTCGGACGGATTTTGGTGTATCGAATCTGTTCGGAAACAGTTTGTAAATATTCATCAAGTTTCATAACGCTGCCTCCGTAATTACATTTCAAGGGCTAAAACATTGGTCACAGCTTTTGCGTACCGGTTCCATTCAGCCTGTTTCTTTTCTAAAAACTTTCGTCCTTCCTTTGTCAGCTGATAGTATTTTCGAACCTTTCCAGCCACTTCCTGTTCATAGCAGGTCAGATAATTTTTATCTTCTAAGGAATGTAACAGCGGATAGAGGGTTCCGGCTTTTAATTCAAATACATTTTCCGAACGTTTTCTCAAAGTATCAATCATTTCGTATCCATACATGTCTTTTTCTGATAATAGTTTTAGGATTAGCATGGACATGCTGCCGGATACAAGTGTTTTATCAAGTGCCATAGCGTGCCTCCTTAAGAATATATGTAGATTGTCTATATATAGATTGCCTATATATTAAGGCGAAAAAATGCAAAAGTCAATGAGGTTAAGGAAAACTTAAGAATTTATAAAAACTTAATTTGTACTTCTAAATGACAGATGTTATGATTGTTCTGTCGGAGATAGTTTCCACTATTTCATTTCATGGCAATTCGCCAATGTTTCCAAGTTGAATCAAATATAAGGGTGATGTTTATGTGAGATTGAAAATATTTTGCAATGTTGAAAATACACATCAAATGTGTATAATATAAGGAGAAGTACAAATGAAGCAAAGAGATTTGATTAAAAAATTAGAAAGTATTGGCTTTCGATTTGAACGTCATGGAGAAAATCATGATATTTATCGACGTAATCATGAAATTGAACAGATTCCAAGACATAAAGAAATAAATGAAAAGTTGGCAAGAGCAATTTTGAGAAAATGGGGATTGGAGGTATAGAAATGAAAGTGGCATATCCAACTATATTTACTGAAACAGATACCAATATTTTGATAGAGATTCCAGATTTGGGGATTTTTACAGAATCAAATTCGGAAGATGGAAAAGCGGGTAATTTGCCAGATGCAGTTGCAATGGCACGGGATGCGATTGGCTTGCACTGTATTTCAATGGAAGATAAAGGTGAAATAATAGCTCGTTCGAGCAGAATTCAAGAAATCGATGCGAAGTCAAGTACATTCTACGAAGATGGAAAGACATTTGTTTCAATTGTTGATGTGGATTTGATTGTTTATCGACAGAAAAATGATATGAAAATGGTTCGAAGAAATGTAACATTACCTAACTGGTTAAATCGTGAAGCCGAGGCGGCACACATCAATGTATCTAGAGTTTTGCAAGAAGCATTGATGAATAAATTAGGTATATCCAAGTTGATTTAAATGTGAGATAATGAATACATCGTAATAAGGGAAAGAATACTATCAGGAGGTAACATTATGGCATTACATGTCATGGACGAGGCGAATCGTTGTCTGCAGTGTAAAAAACCGCAGTGCCAAAAGGGATGTCCAATTAACACGAACATTCCGGAAGCAATTCGGCTTTTAAAAGAAAACAAATTAAATGAAGCAGGCTGGATGCTTTTTGAAAACAATCCGTTGACAACGGTCTGTAGTTTGGTATGCAACCATGAAAAACAGTGTGAAGGACATTGTATCTTAGGGAAGAAAGGCGCTCCGGTGCATTTTTCCGTAATTGAAAACTACATTTCCAGTACATACGCGAATCAGATGACAAAGGGACCGGCACCATCAAACGGCATGAGAGTTGCGATTATCGGCTCGGGTCCTGCGGGCATCACAATCGCAATCATTCTTGCACGATATGGCTATCAGGTAACTATTTTTGAAGGAAAAGACAAAATCGGCGGCGTTTTGAGATACGGTATCCCAGAATTCAGACTTCCAAAGTCTGTGTTGGATGATATTGAGTATCGTCATCTGGATTTAAAAGGTATCAAAGTTCGTCCAAATACGACCATAGGCGGTGCAATTACAATCGAAGATTTATTCCGTGATGGTTACAAAGCGATTTTCGTAGGAACTGGTGTATGGAAACCAAATTCACTGAAAATTAAAGGGGAAAGCTTAGGACATGTTCATTTTGGCATTAACTATTTAAATAATCCTGACAGTTACAAGCTTGGCAATAAAGTTATTGTCATCGGAGCAGGAAATGCAGCGATGGACGTTGCCCGAACGGCAATCCGTAAAGGTTCTCATGACCTGACTTGTTATTCTTTAACTAAAAAAGTAGCAGCCAGCGATTATGAATTCAGCTATGCACAGCTGGAAGGCGTTCAGTTTGAATACAATAAGAAGCCTGTAGAAATCGTGGATGAAGGCGTGATCTTTAAAGATGTGATTGAACATGAAGATGGAACTTTTGAAGAAGTAGAAGGTAGTGAAACACTGCATCCTGCAAACAGCGTTATTATTTCTATCAGTCAGGGACCGGCCTCCCGTTTGGTAAATACAACGGAAGGTCTGAAAGCAAATGCCAGAGGACTTCTTGCGGCAGACGAGAGAGGCTTTACATCGAGACCGGGTATTTTTGCATCGGGTGATGTTGTAAATGGAGCGCGCACGGTTGTAGAAGCGGTAGCTCACAGTAAGGTTGTAGCAGAAGCAATGCATGAATATATGCAGAGCCTGCCAAAAAGAGGATTGATCAAGTAAAAGTAACTAATTTTGCGAGATTAAATTTTGTATAGTATGTCGATAGCATTTAAACAGAAAAAATGTATAATATAGTGTAAAGATTATAATGAGAGGGGAGCACATTTCCCTCTCATTTTCTGTCTTTCTGTGGATTCTCATTATATCTGGGCAAATCAATCTGCCAATTAATCAAATTATAGAACTTTGATAATTAAATAAGGCTTTACACCTGCAACAAAAGCACTTTATAATATACTTATCAGTATAGAGGAAAGGTGCGTGAAAGGATGTTTGATGAAATGAATCAATTAGAAATGATTAACAACGAAATTAACTTTTATGTGAATTTGTTGAGAATCAAGGCAGCTGAAACAGGCGTAAATTCAGAATTGGATTATCAGTTAAAAGTACAAGAAAACAAATTACATGCCCTTGGTGTGAATACGGAAAATTTTAAGCCATAAAGCATAAACTATAACTTTGAAATTCAGGTGTAAGGTCTTATTTAACGATTAAGATCTTACACCTTTTCTTTTTTAAGAATGATCTTCCAGCCAGCGCATCGCGGTATAGGCATAGATGCAGCTGCCATATGCCAATGCGCTTTCATCAAAGGTGACTTTGGGATGATGCAGGGGGAATGAATAACCATTCTTTGTATTTCCAGCGGATAGTGCAATCATAATGGACGGAACTTTGTGGCTGATATAAGCAAAATCTTCTGAGCCGGTCGCTTTTGCGTTTTTTTCCCCAGAACCAGTCATATGTGATAAATCCGAAACGGAAAATGCCATGTTCGTACCAAGAAGTTCTTTGCAGTATTTTGTGGTATCAGCAGACAGTACATCATTATTAAAAAGTGTTGGACACCCACTGGTAAATGTAACGTCTGCAGTTCCGCGGAAAACTTTGGCGATTCCGGTGCAAATCTCTTCTATTCGTTCTTTTAAATGGTTTCTTACAGTCTCATCATAAGCGCGTAAAGTTCCAAATAACGTTGCTGTGTCAGGAATGATATTATTTGTATTTCCAGCTTCGATTTTACCTATGGTCAATGCGGCTTCATCTGCCATGGAGAGTTCCCTTGCATGAAGCTCCTGCAGTGAAATTATAATGTGGGATGCAATGGTAATTGGATCCACACCAAGTTCCGGCATGGCACCATGGCAGCCTTTTCCACGAATCTTAATTTCAAAATAATCCGCTGCAGGTGCGCTGACACCACCATTACAGATGATTGTACTGCCAGTAGCGAATGGCATTCCCAGAGTTACATGAAGCATTAGCGCAGCATCAACTTTTGGATTCTCCAGTACGCCAGCATCAACCATATCTTTCGCGCCTTCTAAAGTTTCCTCGGCAGGCTGAAATATCAGCTTTACGGTTCCCTTGATTTCTGATTCGTACATTTTTAAAAGTCTTGCAGCACCCAGCAGCATAGCAGTATGCATATCGTGCCCGCAGGCATGCATTTGACCGATGTTTTCAGAAACAAAGTCAAAATCAGCCTGCTCGGAAATTGGGAGGGCATCCATATCGGCGCGAATTAAGAAAGCATTCCCAGAATTTTTATTTCCGATTAGAGTCACCAAACCACATTTGCCACATTCTAAAGGCTCATATCCCATAGAAATTAGTTCATTTTTAATATATTCCTTTGTCTGCGTCAGATTGAAACCAAGCTCCGGATGTGCATGAAGGTATCTTCTGTTTTTTGTCAGCAGAAGCTGCATTTCTTTTGCATGAGATAATAGGATTTCAGGATTCATAAAAAGCCTCCTTCGGATAATGTTAGAGTATACCCAAAGGAGGCGTAGTTATTTATTGAGGAGAGCATCTGATAATAGGAGTTGCTCTCAAACTTGATTTTATAGTGAGTAATGTGTATAAATGAATAGTAACTAAAAATAGTTGCTATTCAAAGGAGTCCTTCTCAAATTGGACAGGAGCAAGGATGAGCAAAAAAGAAAAATTAATAAAATAATCAAAAGCAGGCCCAAAGATTTTACTTTTGAGGAAGCAGAAACTTTGCTAAATTATCTGGAATATAAACGTTCTGATAAAGGGAAGACTAGTGGTTTCCGTGTGATGTTTAGAAATAAAACGCATGGAGTTGTTTTGCTTCACAAACTACATCCCAGAAAAGAACTGTTGGATTATCAGATAAAACAATTACTGGAAGTTTTAATATTCGCATTTCGCCAGAACTTCATAAGCAGATAGCTGTTTGTGCAATTTCTAATCAGGTTTCACTAAATAGTTTAGTTGAAAAAGCATTGCAAAGCTATATGCATCAAATTGGATAATTTCTTGGTAAAGCTAGAGAAGGTGGTCTTTTTAACCACCTTCTCTAAAAATCATAATTAGACGATTTTCTTTAAAACACGATTCACAATCTTCTCGTTAATCGGTAAGAAATGTCCCGCCACAGGTCCCACGCAGAAAGCACAGATGATTGTGCCGATTCCAAGTGATCCTCCAAGTACAAATCCTACAACTACAAAAGATACATCCACAATGATTCGCACAATGCTGAATTTCTTTTTTGTTTTATCGCTGATGACGACTGAAACCA
>CAZYUZ010000025.1:0-15845 GCA_964650775.1 uncultured Lachnoclostridium sp.
AACAGCAGAAGATATTAAGATCAAAGTTGGAACCTGCTATCCAAAAGATGCAGTAGAAACTTTAGATGTTCGTGGACGTAACCTTGTAACAGGTCTTCCAAAAACAGTTACAGTGACATCTACAGAAACAGAAGAAGCTTTAAGAGAAACAACAGCACAGATTGTGGAAGCTGTACACAGCGTACTTGAAAAAACTCCACCTGAACTTGCAGCTGATATCGCAGATCGTGGTATCGTATTAACTGGCGGTGGAAGTTTGATCCGTGGCTTAGACGAACTCATTGAATCAAAAACAGGAATCAATACAATGGTTGCAGAAGATCCAATGACATGTGTAGCAATCGGAACAGGTAAATATGTAGAAATGTTATCTGGTATGAAAAGCGTAGAATAAAAAGAAGAATGTTTGGGGGCATGACATTAGTTGTGCCCCTTTGTAGTTTTTTAGGGGGAATTTTATGGAAGGATATGTAGAACGCATCATCTTTCGAAATGCAGAAAATGGGTATACGATCTTTGAACTGGTAAATGGTGAAGAGGAAATTACCTGTACAGGGATTTTTGGGTATCTGAATGAAGGAGATTTTATCAGCTTCGAGGGACAGCAGGTAGAGCATCCGCTGTACGGTCCCCAGATTCGTGTCACTTCCTACGAGCTTCGACCACCGGAAGATATTGTGGCAATTCAAAGATATTTAGGCAGCGGTGCGATCAAAGGAATCGGGGAGACTATGGCTGCCAGAATCGTGAAGAAGTTTGGCGCAGATACCTTCCGTATCATGGAGGAGGAGCCGGAGCGTCTGGCTGAGATTAAAGGGATCAGTGAGCGTAAGGCGAGAGAAATCGCCATTCAGGTGGAAGACAAAAAGGAACTCAGGCAGGCAATGATCTTTCTTACCCAATATGGCATCAGCAACAGTCTGGCAGTGAAGATCTATACGAAATACGGTCCGGATCTATACGGTGTGATGCAGGAAAATCCATACAGATTAGCGGAAGATATTTCCGGTGTGGGATTTAAGATTGCAGATGAGATTGCCAGCCGCATTGGAATCCATACGGATTCGGATTATCGAATCAGAAGCGGGCTTCTGTATGTGCTATTGCAGGCGGTAGGAGAAGGGCATACCTATCTGCCACGCCAGGAACTGGTAAGACGTGGTGTGGAGATTCTTGGTGTCGAAGAGGGCAGCATCGAAATTCAGTTAGGAAATCTCTGCATTGACAGAAAACTGATCATCAAACTGGAAGAAGAGGAAGAGCGTGTATACGCTGCCAGCTACTATTACATGGAGTTAAATACTGCAAAAATGCTTCATGATTTAAATGTTCCCTACGAATATGATGAGAGTATCACACTTCGTCGTTTAGAGAAAATTGAAGACCACGCAGGAATGGAGCTGGATGAACTTCAGAGAGAAGCGGTTTTAGGAGCGGTCGGAAATGGGGTGTTTTTACTGACCGGAGGTCCGGGAACAGGGAAAACCACCACCATCAATGCCATGATCCGCTACTTTGAAAGTGAAGGACTGGATATTATGCTGGCGGCGCCGACAGGCCGTGCCGCCAAACGAATACAGGAGACAACTGGTTATGAGGCAAGCACCATCCACAGAATGCTGGAACTCATGGGAGGTCCGGGAACAGAAGAAAAAGGTGTATTCCTTCGAAATGAGGAAAATCCATTAGAAACAGATGTCATTATCATTGATGAAATGTCCATGGTAGATCTGCCGCTGTTCCATGCATTGCTAAAGGCAGTGCTGGTAGGTACCAGGTTGATTCTGGTAGGGGATAAAGACCAGCTGCCAAGCGTTGGCGCGGGAGCTGTCTTAAAAGACCTTCTGCAGTCCGAGCGTTTTCCGACGGTCATGCTGACAAAGATTTTCCGCCAGGCAGGGGAAAGCGACATCGTCGTGAATGCCCATAAGATCAACAAAGGTGAGAAAGTGCTTTTGGATAATAAATCCATGGACTTTTTCTTCTTAAAACGCGATGATCCAAATGTGATCATCAGTGTGCTTCTGACATTGATTCAGAAAAAGCTGCCGAAATACGTAGAAGCGACCCCATACGATATTCAGGTGCTGACACCTACCAGAAAAGGTCTTCTTGGGGTGGAACGCTTAAACGGTATCCTGCAGCAGTATATGAATCCTCCGTCACAGGATAAAAAAGAAAAAGAACATGCAGGATGTATCTTCCGTGAAGGTGACAAGGTCATGCAGATCAAAAATAACTATCAGTTGGAATGGGAGATCAAAAACCGTTATGGTCTGCCGGTTGATCAGGGGACCGGAATTTTTAACGGTGACATGGGAATCATCAAGGAAATGAATCTTTACGCGGAGACAATGACAGTCGAATTTGATGACTGCCGCGAGGTGGAATATTCCTTTAAGCAGTTGGAGGAACTGGAACTTGCCTATGCGATCACCATTCATAAATCGCAGGGAAGCGAATACCCTGCAGTTGTCATGCCGGTGTGGCCGGGACCAAGAATGCTGATGAACCGAAACCTTCTTTACACAGCAGTTACCAGAGCCCGCCGCTGCGTAACCATGGTAGGAAGTGATGAGACTTTTTATCAAATGGCAGAAAATGTAAATGAACAGACCCGTTACAGTGGTCTGAAGGAAAGAATATGGGAATTTTAGAGATTCTATATCCCGCGCGCTGTCCGGTGTGCCACGGCATTTTGAAGGGCAGAGACGGCATTTGTCCGGAATGTCGGAAGCGGCTTCATTACATAAAGGAACCAAAATGTAAAAAATGTGGAAAACAGATAGAAAAAGCGGAGCAGGAGTATTGCAGAGACTGCATGAGATTTCCCCATGCCTTTGACAGAGGGGCGGCAATCTTTGCCTATGACGATATCATGCGCCGCTCTATTTCTATGTTCAAATATCATAACCGCCGGGAATATGCTAAGGTCTATGCAGCGGAAATGTACAGACATGGTGCCCGCTTTCTTCGCCAGGCATCACCGGATGTAATCCTGCCTGTGCCGATTCACAGACAAAAGCTGCGCCAAAGAGGCTTTAATCAGGCAGAACTGGTGGCGAAAGAGCTGGGGAAGCTGCTGCATATCCCAGTGGATACGAAATACCTGATCCGCAAGGAAAAGACGACACCGCAAAAAGAACTGACAAGGCATCAGAGAAAAGCAAATCTAAGAGAAGCGTTTGTCGTAGCAGAAAAGGGGAAATACTATAAAAGAGTACTCCTGATCGATGACATTTATACTACGGGCGCTACGATGGATGCTGTTTCGGAAATCCTGAAAGAAAATAAAACGAAGAATGTATTTTTTTTGACCATATGTGTTGGAAGAAATGACTGAATGTGGTATAATCTTACGCATAAATATGCGATAATTTCGCAGAGAAACAGGAGTTATCATGCTGAACGAAGAAAAAGTAAAAAGTATGACCAAGGCTGCGGCCTATGAAAAAGGTCCTGAGAAAAAGAATATTGATATCGGCAGTTATTTCCGTGGTGATTATCTGGGACTTCAGATGGTGAAGTCTGGAATTGCATATACATTGGCATTTGTAATTATTGTGGCTATATGGAGTATGGGACAGATGGAGGAGCTGATGCTTATGATCAGCCGTGCAGATTATCTGGAAAATCTCATTAAAACGCTGGTAATCTTATTTGCAGGCGGTCTGGTTGTTTATGAGTGTGCTGTTTATGTGTATTATTATTCAAAATACCAGCATGCAAAACAGAGCTTAAAGGGATATCATTTCCATTTGAAAAAAATTCATAAATTTTACGAAACACAGGAATCTGCAGAAGTTTCTGAAAAAGAAGAAAATGCAGATGAGGAGAATACATTATGATGGCAACCTTATTAGAAATTAAAGGATTTATCAAACGATTCTATGAAAGATATGACGTGTATGTAAAACCGGTGCTGAAATTTATCCTTGCACTGATCAATTTCCTGCTGTTAAACAGCAAAGTCGGTTTTATGCAGCAGCTGCGCAGTCCGCTGATTGCAATCGTACTGTCACTGATCTGTGCCTTTCTCCCATTGAATGGAATGGTGCTGATCGCAGGTGCTGTTCTGATTGCCCATGCATACGCACTTTCTTTGGAAGTATGTGCCGTGACCGCAGGGCTTTTGTTTGTGATGTACCTGCTTTATTTTAGAATCAGTCCAAAGTATGGAATCATACTGATCATTACACCGATTTGTTTTATGCTTGGAATTCCATATGTGGTACCGTTGCTTGGCGGTCTGGTTTTTGGTCCTGCGACAGCAGTACCGGCAGGCTGTGGAGCAGTGCTCTACTATCTGATCAAGTACATGAGTCAGAACACCACGAGCCTTGGAACTGGGGAAATCGACAGCGGAGCAACGAAGGTGGCTTCTCTGGTAGAGAGTCTGATTGGCAACAAAGAAATGTTTATCTGTATGCTGGCAATGGTCTTGACTGTTCTGGTGGTATATTTTATCCGCAGAATGTCTGTAGATCATTCCTGGGAGATCGCCATTGGAATCGGTACAGTGATCAATATCATTGTGCATTTGATCGGCGCCCTGCTTCCGGGAGTCAGTGTTGGAATCATTCGTCTTTTGATTGGAAGTATTGCGTCAGCAGGACTTGCATTTATAATTAAATTTTTCGTTTTCAGCGTAGACTATACAAGAACAGAGCGTGTACAGTTCGAAGATGATGAATATTATTATTATGTAAAAGCAATCCCGAAAAATGTGATTGCAGAACCGAAAAAAACGGTGAAAAAGATTGTCAGCCAGAAAAAGCAGACAAAAACGATTAAGAGAATTGATTCTTAGAAGAAAAGAAATCATTTGGAAAGGAGAGCGGAATGAATTCATTTGCAGAGTTTTTGGATGGTCTTGCATCAATTCGATGGGACAGTATTGAATGGTCGGATATCGCTGAAATCATTATTCTGGCTGTGTTGATCTATCACATTTTGCTGTGGATCAAGACAACACGTGCGTGGGCATTAGTAAAAGGGTTTGTCGTAATTTTCGCATTCCTTCTTTTGGCTGTTTTTGCTGAGATGGATACAATCCTGTGGCTGGCAGGAAACATTTTTGATATTGGGATCATTGCCCTTGTAATCGTATTTCAGCCGGAGCTTCGAAAAGCGTTGGAACAGCTGGGGCAGAAAAATATCATTGCAGATATCCTGACGCTGGATAACTCAAAAGTGGAAAAAGAAACTTTCAGTGACCGTACAGTTGATGCGATTGTAAAGGCATGTGTAGAAATGTCAAAGGTAAAAACAGGTGCCTTAATCGTAATCGAAAACAATGTTCCGCTGGGAGAGTATGAGCGTACCGGTATTATACTGGATGCGCAGCTTTCCAGTCAGCTTCTGTTAAATATTTTCGAGCACAATACACCGCTTCATGATGGAGCGATCATCGTGCGTGGAAACAGAGTAGTTTCAGCGACCTGCTATCTTCCGTTATCAGACAATATGACACTTTCCAAAGAATTGGGAACGAGACATCGTGCAGCAGTTGGTATCAGCGAAGTCAGCGATGCCATGACCGTTGTTGTATCCGAAGAAACAGGTGCGATTTCGATTACACAGTACAGTGAAATTAAGAGACATGTAACAGCGGAGATGTTAAAAG
The DNA here is from genome assembly GCA_964650775.1 of uncultured Lachnoclostridium sp. Classification (GTDB taxonomy): domain Bacteria; phylum Bacillota; class Clostridia; order Lachnospirales; family Lachnospiraceae; genus HGM12587. Next base: position 5,627 of record CAZYUZ010000025.1, read on the forward strand.
AACAGCTTCAGACTTTACAGAATAAAACAACAGAAGGAAAACGTTTCAGACTGTGGAAAGGAAGGGAAAAAGATGAAGTTAAAGCTGACAGATAATCTTTTCTTAAAAGTCCTTTCGGTATTGATTGCAGTTCTGTTCTGGATTGTGGTAATGAATATCAACGACGCGGAGAAGACAAGAAGTTTTCCAATGAGTGTCGAACTGATCAATACAGAGGTAATCACAAGCAACGGAAAAGTATTCCGTGTTGTGGAAGGTACAGACTATGTCAATGTCAGAGTCAGAGCCAGAAAATCTGTCATTGATGAGCTGAAAAGCACAGACTTTATTCTGACTGCGGATATGCAGAAAGATTTAAAATTCGATAGTATGGTCGGAATCTCTGTAGAATGCAGAAACAAAAATATTAATGTGGATGAAAACGTAACGCTTAGCAGAAGCAATGTGGAAGTCAGCATTGAAGATTCTGCAACAGAACAGTTCCAGGTGCATGTAAGTCATACAGGAACAGAGAATGACGGTCTCGTCGTTGGAAGCTTGGTTCCGGAACAGACGATCATCAAAATCACTGGTCCGGTATCTCTTGTAGAAAGAATCAAGACCGTAGAAGCAGTGGTTGATATTACAGGTCTTCCAGCAACAGCGGTAAGGACTTGTGAGTTAAAGCTTTACGATAGTGTGGGCGGCATCATAGACAATACTTACTTAAATTATGTCGGAAAGACAGATGGCATTGATGTAACCATATCGATGTTAAATACAAAAACGGTTCCACTGAAATTCTCCTATACAGGTACACCGGCAGAAAATTATGTTGTAAAAGAACTTAGTTATAAACCTGAAACGATAGAGATTGCCGGAAATGCAGGCGTTCTGTCCAGTATTTCCAGATGGGAAATCCCTGCTGAGGCAGTAGATGTAGACGGAATTGACGAAGAATTACAGCTGGTAATCGATTTGACACAGTATCTGCCATCCGGCGTTATTTTGAAAGATGAGGAAGACGCTTCGGCGCTGGTGATCGTAGAGGTGGAATATGTAGAGCCGGAAGAAGAGGAAGAATCCGAAGAGAAGGACGAGGAAACCTCCAAGCCAACTACAAAGCCATCTGACAGTGAGACATCCAAACCTTCAGATTCCGAAACCTCCAAACCATCTGAGGATGGAGATACAACGGTAGATACTGAAAATAATGGAACAGAAGATGCTCCATCCACCGGTACCGAAGGTGGCGGCACAGGAAGTGGAAGCAGTGCATCCAAAAATGAAAATAGTGAATCGGGGGAGTGGTAATCATGACAAAACAGAAAGTAATAGTTAAAAACCAGTCTGGTTTACATTTGCGGCCGGCAGGAATCTTATGTCGAACAGCAATGCTGTATAAATCCCATATTACTTTAGGTCATGGGGATACAACCGCAAATGCGAAGAGTGTACTGAGTGTGCTTGGAGCAGGTGTGAAAACAGGCGACGAGCTTGAAATTACATGTGAAGGCGTAGACGAACAGGAAGCTATGGAAGCAATGGTTCACCTGTTTGAGTCTGGATTGGAATAAACAGAATGAAAGAGTTTTTGAAAAAGTACAGGAAATATGCGCTTGGCGCATATTTCCTGCTCTGCGTTATCTGCTGTGTTATTAAAATTGCTGTACCGGTAGAAACAACTGTAGGACAAGGGCTTGAAAATCTGGGAAGACGTCAGATTGTAGAGCGTACAGCATACTTAAATGAAGGAGACAGCATTACATTTACGCTGCCGGTAGAGTCAAATCCATTGACCTCTATTGGATTTTATTTAAATACTGATCAGTTGGTGCTGGACGGCAAACTGAATTTAAAAGTAATGGATGAAGCCACTGGTGAAGTGCTTGCAAAGAGCCAGATTCTTCTGGAAGAAATCGAAGTGGACCAGTTTGTCCAGACGACAGTGGATCACTATACCGGTGAAAATGTGCTGGTAGAACTGACGGTGGAAGATTGTCTTCAGGGACCTAGATTTTGGGTGAATTCTACGACACAGACAGAGGCAAAAAGCTGGTATAACGGTCGGGAACTGAAATATCCACTCGTTTATAATGCAGGATTTTCCGTAATGACCAGAAACATCAAAGATGCAGTGGTAACATCCCTGATATTAACGCTTTTTGGTGTCATCCTGACGCTTGTGACTGGAGAACAGAAACAGAAAAAAACGGTGGAAGCTCCTGCGTTTTTAAAAAAACTGGCAAGCTTTTACAAAAAATATCGCCTTGTCTTTGGCGGATTTTTGGTAGCTGGAATCATTGCAGTATTATTTTTCTATGTTTATGATACGCAGATTCGAATTGTCATGAATACGACGGAACGTGCAGAAGTCATTTCTGTTGCGTCCGAAGCGGAACCAGAGATTCTTGCATTCTCTGAAACGGAAGGCGACATCGTTCAGCTTGTCAAATGCGAAGAAGAAACCATGACTGGTCTTGGCGTGATGATTTCCGTACCGGAAGGTGTTGTGCCGACAGGTACGCTGTCTGCGAGGGTGACGGACTTAAACTCAGGTGAGGTTTTAAGTGAAAATGTGCTGGATATGACCAGTGCAATTGACGGAGAATATATTAATTTCCTGTTTACCCATGAGGTGACAGATGGAGTAGCGCATATTTTTGAAATCCGGCTGACACCATCCACAGAGTTGAAAGCGACAGAGCTTGGAATCTATACAACAGAAGATGGAGAATTACTGACACAGGTTCATAAATATTTTAATATTTTCCTCAAAAAATATTTCTTCTTTATGTTTGTAGCCGTGGAAGTTTTTGCGATGCTGTTCTACTGGATGGTATTTATAAAGAAATGTAAGATAGAAACGATTGTTTTGGTTTCAATTCTTTTTGTGGGACTTATTTATAATTTCCTTGTGCTTCCGTATATGGCACCGGATGAGAGAACCCATATTGATATGACTTACCGCTACAGCAATGAACTGCTGGGCATTCCATACACAGGCAACGAAGTAACGCTTGCAAAACGTATGGATGATACCAAGATTGAACTTGTAGAAAATCCGACACTTTCCAATTACTATATTGTTTTCAATGAATTGCTGGAAGGTGTGGAAGACGACAGTCTGGTAGTTACAAACACGACAGCCAATACTTATGCACCGGTTTTCGTATACTTACCGGCCGTTGTGGGGATGACCGTGGCAAGACTGCTCCACTTTGGAACGATTCCGATGCTGATGCTTGGAAGATGGTGTAACCTTGCCTTTTTTGCACTTTGTATCTGGTGGTGCATGAAGAAGCTGCCATTTGGGAAAATGGCGCTGGCAGTTATTGCTTTGTTCCCAATGACGATTCAGCAGTGCAACTCCTTTTCCTATGATGCGGTCATTACCAGTGTGTTATTCCTTTTCAGTACGTATATTATTTCCATGACGTACGAAGAAGGACCTGTGAAAATATCAGATGTTGCAATTCTTTCAGTTTTAAGTGCGCTTCTTGTATATGGCAAGAGCGGTGTTTACCTTCCAATCTGCCTGGCGGCACTTTTGATTCCTGCAAAGAAGTTTGGCTCTGTATGGAAGAAATACGTGACAGCCGGTTCTCTCATGGGAATTGGTCTGTTAAGCTATATTAATCGAAATTCCGGAACGGTAACACAGGTGTTAAATACCACTGCAGAAACAAGCGCAGTTGGTGCGACTGCCGGAAATGCGGTAGCCCAGGGCTACACGATTGGATATTTTCTGCAGAATCCGTGGAAACTGATTCAGATGCTTGCAAACACAGTAGCTGATAAAGCAGAATTTTACATCGAATCCATCGTCGGTCAGAAAATGGGCTGGGTGGAAATCGAGATTTCCAGAATCGTTGTCATCGGATTTATCATGCTGTTCTTTGTCGCAATGCTGAAAGTGCGTGGTGAAAAACAGTATGTAACAGGCGGACAGAAATGGTGGATTTCCATTGTATGTCTGTTAAGTGTAGGAATGATTTTAATGGGAATGCTTCTGACATGGACACCATTTGGATATGTGTCTGTGGAAGGGGTTCAGGGAAGATATTTTACACCGCTGCTGTTGCTGGTGAGCTTGCTAGGCAGAAATAATATCGTTTTATTGAATGAAAATAAAGACCGCGCAATTTTCTGCGGCGGTATGACTTTGCAGCTTCTGGCTGTGATCTATTTGATCAAAGCACTCATTTTAGTCTACTAGGACGACCTTCTCGAACTACGAATGTTTGAGAAAATCTGCAATTTTTAGGAGTAGTATTTTGGATAAAAAACGATTAGTAATTAATATGACGGCTCAGTTGACCGCCTTTATCGTGAACCTTGGAATCAGTTTTGTGCTGACGCCGATCATCGACAAGATGATTCCAAACAGTTACGGTTTTGTGAATATTGCCAACAATTTCGTGCTGTGGGCACAGGTGGTGGTATCGGCATTAAATACGCTGGCGAGCCGCTATATTACCATTCATTTACATAAGGGTGAAGAGCAGGAAGCGAGCGAATATTTTTCATCGGTATTCTTTGCGAACATTATCATGGCAGCAGTATTTTTGGTGCCGGCGATCTTTGTGATCGTATTTATTGACCAGATGTTTCAGGTTCCTGCGGGAGTGCTTGGTGATGTGCAGATTTTATGGGCATTCGTGTTCCTGAATTTCTTTATCAGCATTATTACATCAGTATTCAGCACCAGCACCTATAGCATGAACCGTCTGGAATTAAGTTCCATTGCAACGATCGTGACGGAAATTGCACGTCTTGGCTTTTTGTACATTGCGTATAGATTCTTTACACCGTATTTATTCTATATTGGTGTTGCATCCGTTGTGAGTACATCGCTGATGGCGGTTGCCAATGCCGGATTTACAAAGAAGCTGTTGCCGGGAATCCATATTTCTGTCGGAAATTTCAGATGGAAGAAAGTCAAAGAACTGGTATCTCTGGGTGCGTGGAACTCGGTAACCAGACTTGGGCAGATGCTCTTAGATGGTCTGGATACAATGATTGCAAATATTTTCATTAATCCGGAGGCTATGACAACCCTGTCTCTGGCAAAACTGATTCCGACGACGCTTTCAAGTCTGATGGGAACCATGGTCGGGGTATTTGCACCAAGCATTACGATCGCATATGCAAAAGGCGATAAGTCAGAACTGATGGATACGATTAAAAGTTCCAACAGAATTATGATCTTTATGATGAGTATTCCGATTGCATTTGTAACGGCATACGGAGATAAATTCTTTAATCTGTGGATTTCTTACAGGGATCCGGCGGAGATTACGCAGATTTATTATCTGACAATACTTTCTATGGGCGTATTGTTTGTCAGTGCAAGCATTCAGGTACTCTATCAGGTATTTATTATTACAAAGAAGATTCAATTAAATTCGATTGTCATCGTAGTCAGTGGGGTGATTACAACTGCAACCGTATTTATTTTACTCAATACAACAAACCTTGGACTGTATGCAATTGCTGGTGTCAGCGTTGTGATTGGTCTGATCAGAAATATGGTGTTTACACCGATTTATGCAGCAAAATGTCTGGAAGTCAAATGGACGACCTTCTACAGTGACATTTTTATGGGACTGGCATCCATCGGAATCATTACTGTAGTTGCAATGCTCAGCAAGCTGGTTCTTCCAATGGACAGTTGGATTACATTCTTCGCATCAGGTATTTTCATGGGATGTGTGGCACTGGTGTTAAATTTCTTGATTGTACTTAGAAAAGCAGAGCGACAGATGGTGCTTGATAAAGTGATGAGCAAACTGAAACGTTCTTAAGAGGTAAAATATATGATGGAAATCTATTGGCGGGTACTGATCTCCCTGCCGAAAGTTCTCTGGTGGAAAATTAAATATGCAGGAAAATGTACACTGCCATGGATTCAGGCTTTTGGACATCATACAGAGCTGAAGATTAAAAATGGAAAAGCTCATTTTGGGAAAGAACAGATTACGAGAGGCTGTGCAGTCTTCCGCGTGGAAGGCGGAGAACTGACCATCGGAGACAAATGTTTCTTCAACCAGAATGTGAGTATCACCTGTAAGCAAAAAGTAGTCATTGGTGACCGCTGTCAGATCGCAAACAATGTTGTCATCGTAGATCATGACCACGCCGGCAGTGAAAACTGGGGAAGTTATGTGGAAACTCCGGTCGTAATTGGTAATGATGTGTGGATTGGCGCGGGGGCTGTGATTTTACGTGGAACAACCATTGGCGATCGAGCAGTCATTGGTGCAGGAAGCATTGTAAAGGGTGATGTACCTGCAGGAAAAGTATTCTATCAGAAGAGGGAGACGATTATTAAATAATGATCAGTATTGTCGTACCGGTATATAAAAGTGAAAAAACGCTGGGTGGATGTCTGGAAAGTTTGCAGGCGCAGACCTATCAGGATATCGAAGTGATCTGTGTCATTGATGGTTCCCCGGACTCCTGTGGAGATATTTGCGATTCCTATGCAGAAAAGGATTCTCGTATTAAGGTTATCAAACGCGAAAATGGAGGAGTATCTTCCGCCAGAAACCGTGGGATTGACGAGGCTCAGGGCGAATATCTGATGTTCGTAGACAGTGATGATACGGTAGAGCCGGATTACTGCGAAAAAATGTGGAAGGCTCATCAGGAAACAGGAGCCGATATGGTTATTTGCGGCTTCCATCACTGGTATGTGGGAAGAGATGTGCCAAAGGTGCCGTCCAACCCGGGGGTATATGATACGAAGTCTTATGGGTCAGATTTTCTGAAGTTATATCAGGAAGGCTTCTTAAATATGCCTTGGAATAAATTATTCAAAAAAGAAATGGCAGGCAGATTTGATACTTCCCTTAGCCTTGGAGAAGACCTGCTGTTTAATATGGATTATCTGGAAAAATGTAACAAGCTTGCAGTGCTTTCGGATGCACTGATCAATTATATTCAGGAAGAAAAAGGCAATACGTTATCCACGAAGAAAAGAGATAACAAGCTGGAGATTGCATCAAAGGTATGTGCAGGAGTGCAGTCTTACTATGAAAAAATTTCCGGAGAAAATAATCTTCATCCTGTGATTGCAGGAAAGTTTGTCATGGAATTTCTGGATGAATGTGAAAGCCTGCCGTTTGATAAAAAGACACCGAAGGAAGAAAAACTGCAGGTGATAAAAAAACTTGCAAACCATAAAGAATTTATGGATGCAAATAAAATCGCAGAGGTAACAGTGCTGGATTACAAGATATTGCAGTGGTGCTTTGCCCATAGAATGCAGGGTCTTATTTATCCGATCTGTGTTTTAAGAAAAGGTGTCGTAATTGTAGCGAGGTGGATATGGAACCGTTAATCAGTGTGATCGTGCCGGTCTATAAGGTGGAAAAATATCTGGGTCGATGCGTGGAGTCATTGCTTGCGCAGACCTATGAAAATATCGAGATTTTACTGGTGGATGATGGTTCACCGGATAGCTGTCCTGCCATGTGTGACGCGTATGCATCAAAATATGAAAAGATTCGTGTCATTCATCAGGAAAACAGAGGATTGTCGGGTGCCAGAAATACCGGAATTGACAATGCAAAAGGTGAACTGCTTGCCTTTGTGGACAGTGATGATCTCTGGTCCCCATATTTTCTTGAAAGTCTTTACCGCGCATTGAAAGAAAATGACGCTGACATCAGCCAGTGCCGCTGGGAGTACATGCACGGCGATGAATTAAAAGAAGTCTACAATCCGGATGCAAAGTGTGAATGCTTTACAGGACGTGAAATGTTGGCAAATCTGTATATTCAGACAGGGGCATATTTTGTAGTTGCGTGGAACAAGCTTTATAAAAAAGAATTATTTGAAAATATCCGTTATCCGGAAGGGCGTATTCACGAGGACGAAGCAACGACTTACAAGTTGTTCGACCTTGCAAAAAAATGTGTCCATGTAGACAACGTACTTTATGGCTACTTTATAGGCAGTGGTGGAACCAGCATTACAAGAAACGGCTTCAATTTAAAGAAGCTTGACTGGCGTACTGCGAACAGAGAGCGTGTGCAGTATTTTATTGAAAAAGATTACAAAGAGCTGGTCGTTCCGGCAATCAAAGCCTGCAACGACGGAAGCATTGATTTATATTTCAAATGTAAAGCCTTCCAGCCGGATGCAAAGGGAGAAATGTTTGAAATCCGTTATGGCGTGAGAGAGAGCATTGCGACGATAAAGAAGTATGGACAACTGCCGGCGCAGACGATGATCGGGTACCGTCTGTTTGCAGCATTTCCTACGATTTACGGAATGCTTTTGAAATATGTGGCGGATATGTCAAATGTGGAGAAATACTCGTAAGATTGTTTGGTAAGAAGGTTGGAATAAGGAGATACCATGGTAGATATCAGTATAATTGTTCCTGTATATAATGTGGAGGATCTGCTGCCGAGATGTATTGAGAGCATTATGGCGCAGACAAAAAAGAATATAGAGATCATTCTGGTCGATGATGGTGCTACAGATGCCAGCGGGAAAATTTGTGATGAATATGCGAAGAAGGATGAGAGAATCCGTGTGCTGCACAAACCAAACGGCGGTCTGACAAGTGCCTGGAAAGCAGGTGCAGAGATTGCAACGGGACGTTATCTGGGCTTTGTGGACAGTGATGACTGGATTGATGAGGATATGTACAAACGCATGTGGGAGTCTGCATGCAAGTATAATTCTGACGTGGTAGTCTGCGGGCTTGTGTTCGACTATGAGGATAGTTCTATTCCAAAACGTAATGAGATTTCGGATTTTGAAGAAGAGTATTACAGCCGTCATGAATTGGAAGAATTGTTTCCGGTGCTGATCAATGATGGAAGATTTTTTGGAAGAAAACTGCAGCCGGCAAGAGTAACAAAACTTTATCGAAAAGAGCTTGTGGATGAAAATATGCCGCTTTGTAAAGAGGAAGTCACTGTGGGGGAAGATATGCAGCTGACTCTGCCGGTACTTTTAGAAGCAAAAAGTATGTCGGTGGTAAAAGATTTTTATCCGTATCACTACTGGTTTAATCAGAAGTCCATGACGGGAAAATATGATCCTAAGTATCTGGATAAGATTAAGATTATGGACAAGCGCATGAAGGAAATCAGTGCTGAAAAAGCGGTGTTCGACTTTGCGCCACAATTGACCAATGATTTCCTTGGACTAGCAGTAATCGGTCTGAAGAATGGTGTCATCCGCAATACAGAAGGTAAAGAATCGGCACTTAGAATTATTCAGAAATATTGTGAAGATGAAATGGTAGTGGAGGCTCTGAATACACATACCATGGATAAACTGCCGATTACAATTAAGGTATTCCTTATGCTGATGAAGGCAAAACAGTACCAGATTTGTTACTGGATTTGTAAATTATTCTTTAAAAATTAAGTTGTTTTTAGAACAAAGAGGTATATAACAGGGGGATGCCGGTGGCAGCCCCCTGTTGTGTTATATCAATTAATTGTCTATCCCCGCGATCAGCTTTGGAATCCCCCCAAGAGAAGCTGCGATATCTGTAAAGGAGCTGTAGTAGCTTCCAATCAGTTTTTTGCAGGCTGCCAGACAATACAAATCTAACAGTGCATCATACATTCCGTCCAGAGAATCCCTGCGAAGAGTACGATTTTCATTGGAAATGATTCGTCCTGGGAAGGTTTCCCGAAGATAAGCTTCTTCTTCTTTATCATCTGTGGCAAGGAAAAATTTGACAGATGGATTTGCACTGATTTCTTTGTTCATCAGTGCCACAAAATATTCTGTCTTACTGTGTGCGATCGAGACTGTCTGATCAGTTCTTCTGATATGAACACTCACCATATCATCCGTAAAATGTTTTGTGACCTCATCAATTCGCTTCTGTAATTCTGCGGTTGGTTTGAATAATTTAAAATATTCTTCCGTAGGATAAAAATGTTCCCATGTAAAGATATAAGCAGGCAGTTTGATCGAATCAAAGAAATCCTGATCTAAAGTGCCATCAGTTGTGTGTTTTTCTATATCAGCATTGCTGATTTTCGTACGTGCAGTCAGCTGATACCAGATTTTACGTAAATCCTTTAAAGATCTGAAATTTATTACCTGAAATTCTTTCACTGGCTGAAACAGTGCCTCAAATGGAGCATTCAACTCATCTGCACAATACCACAGTACCAAAAGCTTAGCCCCTTTGCGCTTTGCAAGCTCCAGAGAAGAATTTATCACGCGCATTCTATTGCACAAACCGCCGGAAGGTTGT
>CAZYUZ010000026.1:0-15582 GCA_964650775.1 uncultured Lachnoclostridium sp.
GTCCATCATCTACAACTTCCCTGCATCCGGCACGGTTCGTTGTAATAATCGGTCTTGCAGAAGCACAGCTCTCTAGTAGCACGTTAGAAAGCCCTTCCGGATAATAACTAGGATGAACCGTACAGGAAATATTTTTATATATTTCAGTCATGTCTCTTACATTCCCATGGAAAACAATAATTCCCTTTTCGTGTAATTCCGATAATCTCTGCGTGTAATCCTGTTCCGGCTCACCGCAAATATGGAATCTTGTTTCAGGATATTTGTCCCTGATGAATTCAGCCGCTTCCAGATAATTCTCTATACCTTTTTCTTTCATGGTTCGACCAACAAATACAAAATCAATGGTTTCTTTGCATGGATATTCCAATGGAAGATACTGTTTCAGGTTTACACCTGAACCAGGAAGCAAATCATATGCACCATTTAACACACCTTTTTCGAGCATAAAATCTCGATTTGTCGTGTTTTGGAAGAAAACCTTCTGTGCTTTCTTTAATCCCAGTTTGTATAATGTCAATGTGATTTTCTGCATAAAACCAGCATTTTCTACTGCTGTTCCAAGTCCCGTGATGTTTACTATATAAGGAATATTTAAACTTGCACACACCATTCCTCCATAAACATTTGGTTTGATTGTGTAAGTAAACACAATATCCGGTTTGATTTTTCTTAATATTTTTTTGTAATACGAAATCAGCTTTAATTCTTTCACAGGATTTGTGCCGTGTCTGTCAAGCAAATCACATTCCACAAATTTACATCCCCATTCAACCATCTCTGCCACATATTGTCCATTTGGAAGGCAGATGTATACTTCATTCTGTTTTAATAATTCTTCTACCAATTCTCGGCGAAATCGATATAATCCCGCATCATAGTTAGCTAAAATCATTATTTTCATAATTATCTATCCTCTGTATTTAGGAAAAAATGCAGGGTCTTTAATCTCTCCGCACATTTCTACCAATTCATCATAAATATGTTGGTTAAAAACCTTTTTGCCAATATGGTAGTTTTTTGGTTCTCCCCTATAAAATGACTTTTTGAAGGAATATAAACTGTCTTCTTTTGAGCCTACTCCTCCACCCATGTGAAATGACTGATATCCATTCTCAGACCCCCACAAAGCCACCTCATGCAACAACAAATTTGTTGGTGCCATTTGATGATATTCATATTTTGATCCTGATAAATGATAATTCAGCATTCCATTTGCTCCAATAATGATTGCAGCCGTAGCAATATCACCATCTTCTGTTTGAACATAAAAAACTTGTGCATGATCACTTAAGTCATTCTTTAAACTCTGATAAAAATCCTCTTCGAAAAAATAATAGCTTTTTGCACAGTCCCTGCACATCGTTTGATCATAGATTTCTTTAAAAGTATCATAAATTTCTGCTGTTTGAGCTCGATATACTTTTAAATTATTCTTTTGTGCTTTTCGAATCATATTTCTGTTTTTACTTGTTATATTGGCCCATATTTTTTCTGAAGAATCCAGATCCATCGCAATTGTTTTTCCAAAATTTATGGTTTCATAATATTTCTCCAATCCATTTTGGTTGTTAAGCATTGGATGAAAGCGTACAAATTCAGATACCATGTGATTATTATAGCACCATTCCTCATACTCAGCAATTAAGACGTTTGGTTCATCTTCTCCTTCTATTAACCATCCGCCATAACCATATGGTGTAACCAAATCATAATATTGGTTTTTTCCCAATTTGCCTTGGAATCTTGTATCATCAGAAATATCTCTTTTCATAACGACATTGATTCCTCGCATACTTTTTCCTTCATAGTAAAAAAGCATTGGTTCTCCGTCACCATGTTTCCAAAAAGCCCTTGTGTATCCACTTAAATAATACACGTCATATTTCTGAAACGATCTAACAATTCGATCCCATTCTTCACTTTTTGTCAAATCATAGACAAATAACATGTTGTGCCTCCATTATACTTGCTTAGCTTTTCCTGCACGAATTTCTGCCAAGTTACCTTCTACATCATCAGTTACTACAGCAACATCGCTCTTTTTCAAAATCTTTCCTATCGTCATCAATATGATTTTCACATCTCCAAGGAAAGTTATCTTCTCAACATATTCAATATCAAACTTTAAACGTCGATCCCAATCAACAAAGTTTCTTCCGTTTACTTGTGCCAGCCCTGACAATCCTGGTCTTACATCATGACGATGTTTTTCTTCCTCTGTGTACCATGGTAAGTAAGACACCAGTAATGGTCTTGGACCAATGATACTCATATCCCCTTTTAAGATATTAAAGAGCTCCGGTAATTCATCCAGACTACTTGCACGAAGCATTTTGCCAAACTCCGTTAATCTTACTTCGTCCGGTAACAGATCACCATTTTCATCTCTTTCATCTGTCATAGTACGGAATTTATATAGTTTGAAAATTTTTTCATCTTTTCCTGGACGCTGCTGAGAAAACAGCACCGGACTTCCTAATTTCACACGAACTAAGATGGCCACAATCACGTATAACCAGCTTAACAAAATAATTGCCGCTAGTGAACATACAATGTCTGCCAATCTTTTAAAATATCTCTCATACAAGCCATATGGTTCATGTTTGTTTTCCATTTTTACTCTCCGTCTTTCTAATCATCATTAGCTATGTACCCATGAACTAACCCATTTGTCAGCATCCATGGAGTTATAAAATGAATAGAAGAATTTATCGCTGGTTCTACTGTATAATATAAGAAAAATGCAACATAAATTCCAACCATCATCAATTTCACTTCTGTATCAAATTCTCTCTTAATTACAAAACAAACTAATTCGTAAAGTGTCCATAGTGTATATGCTGTAAATGCAAAGAACGGAATAAGACCTGCCGCATTTGCCATATCCAGCCAGACATTATGTGCCAATTTCAAATCTAACACCATTTGGTTCCCGCCCAGTGGATAGTCAAAAATTTGACTCAATGCCTGCTGCTGGACTTTAAATCGCACATTATTTAAAATTCCACCGCCTTTGCCTAAATTATTCACAAAAGAACGAATAATTTCAGTATCTTTCAAGGCAACCACAAGAACTGCAATCAGTACAATGATTCCCCCTAAAAATATGCCTATTCTTTTCGGAGTAACATATTTCATTACTTTTTCTTTTTCAAGTATTACAAATAAAATTCCCTGTACCCCAAAAACCAGTACTAAAATTAGAAGCGTAGTTCTTGTTCTGGTTGCCAAAGATGCATAAACAAAAAACAAAGTTAAAACAACTACTATGAAATTTCTTCCTTTTTTCTTCGCAAAATATATAATTGCTGGAAATAATACTGCAAAAATCGGTAAATAGTAAATCGTGAGCTGTGTCCCTGGAACAATCTGCTGCTCCCATATATCCATCCAGTATCTTGTTCCTTCCCAACGATATCCTGCAAAATAAAGATAAGAGTTCAACACACCATGAACAGCATATCCAAACACAAGACAATCTATTACTTTTGTCAATTCAATTCCTGTTTTATCGGATTTTTTTATTTCTTTTGAAATATAATGCGACAGCACATAAATCAAAACAGGAATATAAGGCATCATAATTGCAATCGCTCTGATTCCAAATACTACAATGCAATAAGAAAACATCGTAATTGCTATAAGACAGACACCAATATCAACTCTTAATTTTTTCTGCTTTAATAATAATATTAGACAAAAAATCGCACCTAATACCAACATCAGCAAATCTGGAAATCCAAACAGCTGTATAAAATAGCATGTAAGATATATTAAAATCAATGCAAATATGATAGATTGTTTTTCTTTCTTCATCACCAACATATTTCTACCTACTTTTATAATATATTACTAAGCATTTTCCGCTTATCTTTGTTTACTCTTTGGAGATTCATCTCAAAATCCTGACGGTTTTTCTGCTGCATCGTCTGCAGCATAAGTCCTGTAAAAAAGGATTGAATTGCTGCAATCATCGTAAATCCACATACAATCAAGGTCGGGAAATTCGGTACCAAATGTGTTTTTATATAGGTACTCATCACTGGAATGAAAAAAGCAATTGAAATAAATGCTAATACTGCCCCAATAATACCAAAGAAATTCATAGGCTTATAGGTGCGGTACAATTTTACAATTGTTTTCAATACTTTTATCCCATCAGAATATGTACTCAATTTTGATACACTGCCATCTGGTCTGTCTCTGTATTCTATGACAATATTTTTGATAAACATATTTTTATCTATCGCATGAATACTCATCTCTGTCTCTATCTCGAATCCCTTCGACAAAACCGGAAATGTTTTCACAAACTCATAGCTGAATGCCCGATATCCCGTCATGATATCTTTCATATCGTTATTAAATAGTACATTAATGCTTTTTCTTACAATAGAGTTGCCAAAATTATGAAATGGGCGTTTATTTTCCGTAAAATAAGTAGAGGATAGTCTGTCACCTACAACCATATCTACGTTCTGCTTCAACACACAATCTACCATTTCTCTCGCATTCTCTGCCGGATATGTATCATCTCCATCGGCCATAATATAGCATTCTGCATCAATTTCACGAAACATTCTGCGAATTACGTTTCCTTTTCCCTGTTGATATTCATATCTTACAACTGCACCTGCATTTCTTGCAATTACATCTGTATGATCCGTCGAATTATTATCATACACATAAATGGTTGCTTCCGGAAGTACTCTTTTAAAGTCTGTTACGACTTTCTCAATTGTTTTGCTTTCATTATAACATGGAACAAGTACTGCTATCTTATCCATTTTTTCCCTCTCCGTGAATCAGTATGCACGTTGATAATGCGTAGATACTGATTGCTAATTCTCTGTATGTAAACCAGTGATGTCCAAACGTATGATTTTTCATTGCCAAATACCATGCCATCGGGAAAACTGAAATAATCACAAAAATAATAATCCTATTGATATTGAGTTTTCTTGTTCTTATTACACGGTACACAAAATACAATGCTAACAGCAGCATTACTAAAATCCATGTGTACTGACGGGCACTATACTGCAATTCATGAATTAAACGTGAAACTGTAACTACCGTGTCAGATACAACTGAAGAGGTTCTGTATGCCACCTGCTGAGCTGCATCTCCGATTACATTCTCACCAGTAATGATACTTCCCATAATCCATTTCATTGCCCACATTCCACCATATCCAATACTCCAAAGAACTGACAGCTGTAGCAAATTCTGCAAGTCTGTGCGAATGCGTTCTGAAAAATTAAGTACAAACCATAATGTCAGCGGAACTCCTAATGTAACCAATGGATAGGTCAGCAAATCAAAATAGCTTGTCAACACACCTATTATTAAAAAGAAAAGTCCCCACGTATACAGACTCTTTATGATTTCTTTTTTGTCCAGCCATAAGATTGCCAACATTGCTGCAAAAGTTATGGTCAATATCGTATTAAATTGCAGCGATAACATTGTTGTTACAGGATTCAGGAAAATCCACATTATAAATACTGGGATTGTTAATTTTATATTCTTTTTTGACAGCATTACTAACAGTAATGCAAATAACCCTAATTGAACAAACATCATAATTTCGCGAATCTGACCATATCCGAAAATCATTAATAAAGGTTTTAAAATAATCAGATATCCATGCCAATATCTCGCATAATATGTACTGTCTGTTTCAATCTCTCCATTACCGTAAACATCCAAGATTGTATCAACGGAAGTATCCGAAGTACTGTATCTTTCCGCATTGATTGCCGCATGCCATACATTTTCATCACTCGGATAGGATGCAGTCAAAAGCATAATCCCATCTGTGTAATTATCTAATCTGGAATTGTTATATTCCATTAACTGTGGATAGTTACCTTCTGCATAAAATATGTCACAAGATTCCTCCATGTTTTTTTCCATACGTTCTGTCGGTAAGCAGTAAGATCCTACCAGCAAAAAATATCCTATCAAAGCACAAATCAGAAGTAATATCGGAATGAACAATATTTTAGTTAATATCTTATTTTTTCCAATTATTTTCTTCATAAAATCTCCATCCTGTCATCTTTGGTATTATTGCCCCAAAATCCCCATAATAAAGTATTTCATCGTTTCTTTAATGCCATCCTTTTCCCACTGAGCATATAATATAGTATTCTCAGTTAGTGTGATGGCTGCACCATTCTCATAGCTGTCACCCCAGCCACTTGCTTTTGTGTTCCAGCCCAAAAATTCCTTTTCACCATTCGTAAAAGCATTTGGTCTCGTAAGGATTTCACTACCCTTATCATAGAATTCCAGGTCATACATTCCACCTTCTCCGCCATTCGCCTGATAGCCAATATAACACTTGTTTTCTGAAAACATTTCTGACATAAATGCACTTCTGGCCAGGATAAATTCGCGCAAAGTATCTACACTTTCATCTACCCATTCTGCCGTTTGAGCATAATTGCCAGCATTATTCCACTTACATTTATCTGATATAATAGATGCCTGGCAACTCTCATACAATGTGTCAAGTGATGATACCAGTTCTTCAACATTCGGTTCAAAATATTCTTCCCACTGTTGCTGTGCCAGTTCTCTAAACTCCACATGCCGGCACATAATAGAAATCATTGTCGCTTTATCATCCAATGGTTTATGTAATTTCCCAGTTGTAGCCCAGATGCCCTCCGGCTCATCCATTCGCACACCATTTCTCTCATATTCTCGTCCAAAAGCGGAATCAAAATCCCACGCAGGAGCTGCAACTAATTTTCCATCTACGTCTTTGTAATAATAAAATGATGTAAGACCGGCATCAAGATTTTTCAGATATTCCTGAAAAATGTACATTTTGGCCATAGCTTCCACATCTATATAGTCACTATAATGCTTTCCCTTTTCGTTATAGCCGTCACTATTACGTGCTGCATCTTCAAAATCCTGATAGTAATTGCTGATATATTCTACCTGTTCTTTTGCTGCATACTCCGGACTTTTTAAGATTACCGGTTGGCCATAATTACTGACAAACCCACTCACTTCTTTGTCATACCTTGAAGCCAATTCGTATTCAATCAAATAACCTCCGGAAATGACATTCAAAGTTTCAGGTAGTTCTACCCATTTGTAGCTTCCTGCCTGAGCATAACTATCTTCTCCACGTATTCCTGCACGTTGAAGCATTTCAAAATTCACATCAGGATTCGCAATTTCATTCAGCTCTTCTAAATCCGTAATGTTTACACGATTTGTTCCAATCTCTACACGTTCCATTAGAGTGTAATTTCCAATGTATTCATTATCTACATATAAATCGACAATCGCAGATTGAGAAGTAAAATGTATTCCAACTGCATTTGCCAAGTCCGAAACCAGTTTACTTCTAAGCATTGTATTGTCAAGGCTATTGGCAAGCAGACACCATTTTTTTGCCTGACCCATTTCAAAAAGATTCACTTTTTCCTGAAATTTGATGTTAAACGGCTTTTTTATATAATTCGTCCATGTGGAGTTCCCTCGCCCTTTGATGTATTCAAGCTCTCCTTCATAAACAACGTCTAAACCATCATAAATCACAGCATAGCCAGGTTCTTTATAGTTCTTATCAGCATAAACTTCTTCCATGCTTCCCGATTCTGTGGTAATATGTATCGTCGGAATATTACTACCATACATGACATACAAAGAATACTCTTTATTGTTACAAAAAATTGTATTTTCTCCCTCTGCCAATACGGCAATTTCAGAACCATTTTCTATTTCCTTACCATTTAAATACACCATCCCATTTTCTTTGAAAACTGCTTTTAATGTTTGTTCTTTTGCAGCATAGGGAAGTGTTATGTAATATTCATTTTTCTGCGGCGATTCCTGTTTCTGCCACCAATTTACAGTACAAATATAATCTTCTGTTTTAGTATAGATCTCAATTCCAAAATTCTGAATATCACTGGCTGCCGCATAAGACTGAAATTCGTATAATCCTACGATTAGTTGAAACATGCATACAGACAGCAATATTTTTTTTAAAATGTTTTTACTCATCATTTGAATTTAAATATCTTTTGCAAATTTCTTCTAATTTTTTTCTTGAGTGTATCTTCGTACTTTCGTCGAAATTCTTTTACAATTTTTTCTTCAATCCCTAATTTTTCAAATCTGCACTCAGCAAGTGCACCACTCATATCTGTATAAAAATCACGGTTACTTCCGCTATGCGTTCCGCTTCCATCACATCCTGCATTTTCCAGGTAAGAAATTTTAGGATAAACCGTGTACATTTCCTGATTGCTTTGTGCAAAACACCAGCGAATTGCCCATGAGTCAATTTTGCCTTCCATTTGCATTGCCAGCATATTCGTCAAATCAACTCCGCCTCGATCAAATCGTGCTTTCCACTCATTGTCGTTAACAAATTGCTTATAATTGCTTACTAACCAGTCTACGGTTTCCCAACGATCTTTCCATGTTGCCCATCCCCAACTGCATCCTCGATAACTGTAAAACACATCATGGGGATATTTTTTAAGACTTCTCATTGGAAACGAATATCCACTAATGGACCAAATTTTCTTATCATCACGATAAAAATTCAGTGCATCATTCATATAATCCAAAAAATATGGCGATAAAATCAAATCGTCTTCTACAACAATAACATTTCCATACTTTTCAATAATCTCTGTGACTCCCTGAATGACTGACTTTGCTAAACCTTTATTTTTTTCTGCCTGCTCAATCGTTACACTTTTGAAATTACTATGCCATTCTTTCTGATTAATATATTCGCGTACTGCATTCACTTTTTCTAAGCCTTTTTCTGACTTAGCAGCATCTGCAAAAACATATAAATCTGTCTCTTTTGCCAATAAATTCTTTGCTAATGACTCTATCACACCTATCGTATGATCCAATCGATTATAAACAAATAAAACAACCGGTGCTAACATATATTCTCCTTAGCTCTTTATGCATCTTTCACTTGGTAACCAGCCAGCCTAATTGCACTCTTAGCCAAAACTTCAAGAGTATCAATAAAACGATAGCCATAATCTCCGTCTTTTAATACCATTGGAAGCTCTGTGCATCCCAGAATGAAAGCTTGTACTCCATTTTGAGCCATAGTATCAAGTTGCTCTTTAATAATCGAAGTATCTGCCGGTTTCCCTGCTTTTACCTGATTATAGATGATTTCCATCACTTTCTCCTGTCCATTCTGATCAGGATACACTGCTGTAATTCCAAATTTATGTAATTCATGTTCATAAATCTGTGTGTTCCGAGTTCCTGTAGTGGCCAAAATTCCGACCTTTGTGTACCCACATGCTACACACTCTCTAGCTGTTTCTTCCAGCATATTTACTACCGGAACATTCAGCTTTTCTTGAATATACGGATAAAAGTAATGAGAAGTATTACATGGAATTAACAACAAGTCAGCTCCACATTGTTCAAGTCTTTTTCCACTTTCACATATACAAATTGCAGGTGTATTCTCATTGTTTAAAATCGCAGTTGTTCTGTCTGGTATTGTTGGATTATTATCAATGATAATATGAATATGTTCTGAATCCACACTGGCATCCGTATAATCAATCATTTTTTGAAAAAGCAATGCCGTCGCTCCAGGTCCCATTCCACCTATGATTCCAACTGTTTTGCGTTTTTTTCTATCCGCGCCAATTAACATCTAAAATTTCTCCCAGTTCCAAATCAGCTTTTTCGGTATAATAGGTTCCCAGACATCCTGTTGGTGTAAATGTAAGTTCTCCAAAATAAACTTTACCGTCTACTTCATAGAAATCAACACGAACAAATGGGAATGGTTTACTTAATATTTCTGCATAAGAGAGCATTTCTTCTAAACATTCTGGTCTTGGGAACTTCTCCACTTCCATTTCATTTACAAACTTAAACACTGGTGATGGTTTCCAGTTCAGATCAAAATATCCTCTTAAAATTGTATGTTTTTCCATATCACGTTCTATAAAATTCCCAATATATAACGGTTTTCCATGGAAACAATAAATTTTATAGTCAACTGGAAGTGCATCATTTTTTCCTTCTAAATACTTTTCACAAATGATTCTCTTTGGAATCTTTCGATAATGAAGCTCCGCATATTCCTTCCAATGTTCTTCTTTTATCCATTTATCCAGCTGTTTTTCAGCTTTTTCTGTATCAAATTTCGACTTATCTTTACAAATGATGTTGTAGCCACACCCATGGTTACATTTGATAGCAAACTTACTCGGAAGTTTATCCCATGTAACATCCCTGCCATGTTCCCATACCCCAAGCAGGTCATTTAATATATGTCCTAATCCACATTTTTCAACATATTCGCGAACGGCGTATTTGTCTGCGCACTGAATGACCAATGGATCATTTCCATATCTATTTAATTTTAACCACATCAGTTTTTCATTAAAATATTTCGGATTCTCTAAATCCAATTCTCTTTTAAAGCTGTTTTTATAGCGAATCTGGCTAACCATTGCAGGAGAAACAAGTGAAATCTGGCTTGTTAATTTGAATTTTAATTTCACCCATTTCTGATGTAATCTAAAAATCCAGTCAACCTGCTTTAAACGTTTCTTCATTGTCGATAACATTTTTCTTTACCTTTCTTTCATAATCTGCTCATATATTTCAATTAAATCTTTTAAATTCTTTTCCTTATCATGAGTTTCTTGCGCATGTATTCTGGCTTTAGCGCCAAACTCTTCTTCTCTTTGTCTGCTCTCAAAATACTGGCCAATATAATATGCCAATAAATATGGTGCATCTGCTTGGTACAAATAGCCTTCTTTTCCATGTCGCAGCATCGTGGAAACTCCACCGACATTAGCTGCAACTATCGGAACTCCAAGCAACATTGCCTCTCCTACAGAATTCGGTGAATTCTCAATTACAGATGGAGAAACAAAAACCTCCGCTTTTAGAAAATATTTTTTCATTTCTTCAGCGTTTAACATTCCAACATAGTTGATGTTTGATGATAAATCATATTTTTTTATTAATCGCTGCACATATTTTCCATAAGCAGTTGATAAAAATCCCGTTTTCAAAGCATTATCATATCCACTGATATAGACCTTAATATCATCATAGCGTTCTTTCAGCTGCGCAACTGCTTCTAATAAATAATGGAATCCTTTGATGGGATAATGCGATTGAGATACGAAAATACTATGTTTTTCACATTTTTCATATTCCCATCTGGAAGAGTAAAACTCTTTTCGCAAGGTTTCATTGTTAAAATGATATTGAACTTGAGGATTCATAAGCTTTACACAAGCTTCATCCCAAAAAGTTCTTCCAATTACATGCTTTACAGATTCCAGTACATTCTTTTCGTACTTGCCTCTCTGACTTAAACTTTTCTGCTGTTTTCGTAATGTATCCTTTCTAAGAATGTCTCTAATGCTTGGAAACAGCTGATAGCTTGCTGGGATTCCACCCATATAATGTTGAGCAATCATGCTAACCAAGCCCTGAATAGAAACCACTACCTGTTTTGACATAGATAAATTCTTTGCTGCCATTGTCATAGCATAGGAATGTCTATATTCTGTTCCCCAAATATGAATGATGTCTGGCTCAGTTTTCCTTAATACATCTTCAAAAGCACAAATTGCGGCAGAATCATTCATCGAAACTGTATTCATAGCAATATACAAAGAACCATTTTTCTCTGTATACGCAATGCCTTCAATGCTTTTTACGTTTGGCAATACAAATAGAAATTCTATCGATTCATTCTTTTCCAACGCTTCTGAAACGCTGATTAACCAACCACCTTGTGCAGGCTGTGGTAAATTATATGCTTCTGCAACATTGATTGTCGGCGTATTACACAGCCACATTATTTTCATATAATTCTACTTCTGCATGCTTTATCATGCAGCCTCTCTAAACTCAAACTTTGCGAATAAACTTCGCAGGATTTCCTGCCCAGATTTCTCCCGCAGGAATCGTTTTTGTTACTACTGATCCAGCTCCAATGATAGAGCCTTCACCTACTGTAACGCCTTTTAATATAATTGCATGCGCTCCAACGAACACACCATCTTTAATTTCAACCGGCTTTGTTGCTCCGCCTTTTTCATTTAACCTTCTCTGCAGATCCAGCCAATGAAAATCCGAATCATATATTTTCACACTTCCACCAATCGTTACATGATTGCCAATCGTAATTGATTCGTTGGCAAATATTGTTACATTGGATAATCCACAGTTGTTTCCAACACGAATCTTCCCTGCTCCTTTGGCAAATAAAGTCGTTTTCGTGTCACCGCCTATTGGATTACTTGATCTGCTTGAATTTATAGATACATTCTCTCCAATCACAATGCCATCTTTGGAATTTGACACACAGAATAACCTTCCATGAATTTTCAGGTTCTTTCCATATGTCACATGACGATATGCCAAAATCACTTTGTTATAGATAGCGTTTGGAATTCCCAGGATTTTTCTAACTAACTCTTTCATCTTCTCTTAACGACCTAAAAACATGTTGATATAGGGGGTAATCGTGAAAAACATTGCTTTCCCGACCCCAAAATTTTTCTTTAAAAAATAGAACCACTGTTTTGCCGGAGCACCCTTGGCACTCTCTTTTAATTTTAATCTCTTTTTGATTGGTAATTCTTTATCCAGCCAGGTTCCTTTCATACTGTTTCTTTTGCACACGCCCACAAAGCAATCTGATGAATAGATCTTTGCTCCGTTTCTCTTAAGGCTTAATCCATAATCAAAATCGCCCAGTGAATGAACATAATACTTGTCCATGACTCCGGTTTTTTCAAACCAATCAAACGGAATCAATACACAGTTTGCGTTAAAAGTATCACATTCTGTTTGGTCTCCACGTAATACCGCGCGATATCTTACAGAAAACCCACCATCATAGCGAATTGCGCCATAGGTTTGCTGTTCCTGTTCATCACAGGTAACACCTACGATTACTGCATGATTTTTTTCTATGCTTTGCTGCGCCAGCCCAGCAATCGAATCATTATAAAACTGCACATCATCATTGACCATCAGAAGATAATCTGCTTCTTTGTTTTTATCCAGTATGTACTGCATACCTCGATGCATTCCACCTGAGTAATAACAGTTTCCCTCTGTTTCCAAAACTTCAACTAACGATGCATGACTGCATGACTGCAGCGCCTCTTTTGTTCCATCTGTGCTGCCATCATCGACAATGACAAACTCAAACTCTATTGTTTTATTTCCTTCTACTAACCGTTCAACACATTCTAATGTTTTCTCTTTACGGTTAAAGCAGGTAAGCACAACTGTTATTTTCATGTAAAATCCTCTAAAAATGCTTCACTGGCAGCTTTCCAGGAGAAATACTTCTCGACTCTCTGTTTGCCTTTCATTCCCATATCAGAACTGATTTTCTTAATCTTTTCACACATTTCATCGACTGTGTCACACAAGAATCCTGTTTCTGCGTTTTGAATGATCGTATTTGGGCCAGGAGCACGACGTGCTACCACCGGACATTCCTGATATAGTGCTTCCAAAATACTCATTCCAAATATTTCCTGGTAATTGAAATTTACAAAACAGTCCGCTGCTCTGTAATAATTATGAATCTCTACATTTGGAATAGATTCGATATATTTTACTCTGGAATCTAGATTCAAGCTTTTCATTTTGTCAAAAAACGCTTCCTTCAGTTCGCCTGAGCCAATCACTACAAGCAAATACTGTTCGGATAATTTATCAAGGACATCGATGGCATCCAAAGGTTTCTTATACTCAGCCAATCGTCCCACATAAAGCAAAATCTTTTTGTCTAATGGTAATCCCAGTTTTTTTCTGCATTCTTCTTTTGTATCTTTTATTGCAGGAATCACGTCAAAATCAAGTCCTACCGGAACAAGCTTTGCATCTGAAACGCCTTCGTTTCTCATTTGTTGTAAAACATGTTCGGTTTTTACAAAAGTTTTGCTTTTTTTATAGTATCTGATATCTCTTAATGAAAAGAATTTCATTAAAAACTGTTTTAATTTATTTTCACTGTCACTATAAAGCGTTCCCACATAGTTATATTGCTGAATGTGGTGTTTTTTGCAGAACTTGATTACTTTCGGCGTATATGCCTGATTATCCGAGTTCAAATGAACCAGATCAATTTTATAGTTCAGCAAAAAATCCAAATCATAAAACGAGTGTACACCAAAGGTTTTTGCAGGCACACGAAGCATTTCGATGTGATCTGCAAATAATTCATTTTCAATAGATTGAATGGTTTTGTCTGGAAAAACCACATATATTTCATGTCCCAATTTGGCATAAGCTTTTGCAAGACCTAACAACTGATTATTGTAAAATCCAGCTTTGCCCGATTGACCACAATATAATTGTAAAATCGCAATTCTCATCTTCAAATGCTTCCTTTAATTCGTAATAACTACTGTGAAACCTTTGCGTAAATATCTTTTAATAGTTCATAATTTGACTCTGCGGAATAATTTTCATTAAAATACTGAAATACA
This sequence comes from uncultured Lachnoclostridium sp., assembly GCA_964650775.1. Taxonomy (GTDB): domain Bacteria; phylum Bacillota; class Clostridia; order Lachnospirales; family Lachnospiraceae; genus HGM12587. The sequence continues at coordinate 14,517 of CAZYUZ010000026.1, forward strand.
GTTTCATAATCTACATTGATCTTTTGTATCGCATCCAGTAATTCCTCTTTTTCCGTAGGCAGAAAATGTTTTCCATTAATCTGGTCCTTGATTAGATTCCCAACATTCCCTATCTTTGAGCCTAATACAGGGGTTCCAACAGAAAATGCTTCCAAAATTGTCATCGGAAAGCCTTCATACCATTGCGTCGGTAAAATCAGCGCCATTGATTCGCTCAGCAGTTCTTTCACATCGCTATTGCTGACATGACCTTTCATCTCAACATTTTTCAGTTGATGTTCACTGATATATTCTTTGCACCATTCTTCCATTGGACCGGTTCCGCATAGAATCAGTTTTAATTCCTGGTCTTCCAGTTCAGCCCATGACTTCAACAAGAAATCTACCCCTTTGAGTTTGTCTAATCGTCCCGCAAAAACGATCTGTTTTTTCCTATCGTGATTGATCTTATTTTCGCTTGGAACATCCACAAAATTGGGTTTCACATATACATTTTTTTCTTTGATTTGTTTTAAGCTTAATATTTTTTCTTTATTAAATTCTGTCAAACAAATATAATTCAGTTTCCCATAAATTCCAAACATTCTATGGATGGCAGCGCTAATCACACAGGCAAGCGTCTGTACTCTGCTCCCACGATAACATTTGTGCTTCACCGCACAGGATAGCCCTTTACTTAAACAATCCTCACAAATATGACCATCTCTGAAAAAAGTTGCTCCGGGACATAAAAGTCTGAAATTATGAACGGTCTGTACAACCGGAATCTTTTTTGACAATCCGGCATAATAAACTGCCGGACTAATCAGGTTCAATGTGTTATGCACATGAACAATATCTATCTTTTGCGCTGTAATCAGCTGCCTTACTTCTTTATAGGTTCTTAAATTAAAGATCGTTGAAAAAGGTAGCAACAGCTTCTGAATCTTTGACATGTTTTTTAACTCTGAATTATGTCGGGTATACAGAACCACTTCATGTCCATGCTCTTCCAGCAGTCTTTTTTCGTTTGCAACTACCGTGTCTTCCCCTCCGGGAATCTGATAATAATTATGAACAATTAGAA
>CAZYUZ010000027.1:0-15230 GCA_964650775.1 uncultured Lachnoclostridium sp.
AATATCTGAAATCAATTGATACGCTTCTAACAACTCTGTTACCAACTGCTCTATCTCTTCCCTACGTTCTTTTGCATTTGCTGCCTCATAGGATTCTCCATCCCACTGGACATTGGTAGAACTTTCAATACTCTTTTTAAACATTTGAATAGAAATTACTTTTTCATTGTACAAATAATAAACGCCTGCCCAACCAGTGCCTTCCGTAATCGCGTAACTGTCCAGAACCATTCCCTCTGGCTTATACCCAAGCCACATTGGTGCAATCCCCAGTTTATCTGCAATCTCCTGATAAACCGCTTCTTCCTCTAACAGCGAGTTCTCCTTCTCATCATTATCTACCTTCGTCGTTACCTCCGTTTCTCTCTCAAGATCATCACTCTCGGCAATCCATGCCCTGTCGCCAACTACCCCTGTGCCCATCAGTAACACCAGCGCAGCCGCCAACACCACGAGATACCGTTTCTTTCGTCGGAAGCTTTTTGTCTTCTTTGCATCCGTCCTACGCGCTCCTGTCTTGGCAGCTTCCTCTTCTCTTAGTTTCTGCTCTGCCATCTTCATCAGCGCATCCAAAGACTCTTCCGACATCCCTTCCGAATTTTCCCAGTCGCCGCATTCCTTTTCCATCTCATCGGCCAAATCAAAAAATTCTTTTTGTTTCATAATATTTCCTTTTTTTGTTTTCGTTGACTTTTACTTTTTTGCGTATCATAATATTTAAAAGAGGTTTTTTTATCGCTCAAATAACCCCATGGAGGTTTTCAAATGAAACGAATCGTTTTAACCGGCGGCGGTACTGCCGGCCACGTTACCCCTAATATCGCATTGCTGCCAAAGCTTCGTGAGCTTGGCTACGATGTTCATTATATCGGTTCCTATAACGGAATCGAAAAAACTCTGATCGAAGGCTGCCAGGTGCCTTACTACGGAATCTCCTCCGGCAAGCTTCGCCGTTATTTTGATCTGAAGAATTTTTCAGATCCATTCAAAGTATTAAAAGGCTTCTCAGAAGCCAATCAGTTGCTTAAAAAATTGAAGCCTGATGTTGTATTCTCTAAAGGCGGTTTTGTATCCGTACCGGTTGTCATTGCTGCTGGACGTCTTCGTATTCCGGTTGTCATTCACGAATCTGACATGACTCCGGGGCTTGCCAACAAGTTGTCCATCCCATCCGCATCCAAGGTATGCTGTAACTTCCCGGAAACCTTAAGCCATCTTCCAAAGGGAAAGGCGGTTTTGTCCGGTTCCCCAATCCGCGAAGAGCTTTTACAAGGCGACCGTAAGAAAGCCTTAAAGTTTACAGGTCTTTCCGGTACCAAACCGGTGCTCCTGATCATCGGTGGGTCTTTGGGATCCGTTGTTGTGAACGAAGCCGTTCGAAGCATTTTGCCAAAGCTTCTCAAAAAATTTGAAATCATCCACCTTTGCGGCAAAGGCAAATTAGATCAGTCTTTAACCGCGATGAGTGGTTATGTACAGTATGAGTACATTTCTGACGAATTAAAGGACTTGTTTGCGCTTTCCGATATCGTCATTTCCCGTGCAGGGGCAAACTCGATCTGCGAATTCCTTGCGCTTCGTAAGCCGGCACTTTTGATTCCGCTCTCAGCAGCAGCCAGCCGCGGAGACCAGATCTTAAATGCACGCTCTTTCGAAAAACAGGGCTATGCCGCTGTCCTTGAAGAAGAACAGTTAAACGCAGACACGCTTTATGATGCACTTACAAACCTTTGGGAAAATCGTGAATCATACGTAAATGCCATGGCAGCAAGTCCAATGGGCAATTCCATCGAGACAATCACAAATCTTTTAGAAGAGCTTGTTGCAAACTAAAGCATAATACTCTTTGCCAAGCTTCTTGCGAAGATAGGCTCTTGCTCTCGATTTGATCACATCCACATTGCCGGTGGTTGTGTGCAGTACATCAGCAATCTGTGCGCTGCTCATCCCCGCAATGCAGGAGTCAATCAAAATATAATACCAGTCCGGATTCTTTTCATAGAGAAGGTTGTAGGCAGTTCGTATCAATTCGCGGACTGCCTTTTGTTCTTCCTTTTTCAGGGAACTCTCCTCTGCGGATTCGGTGGATTCTACAATGCGTTCCATGACTTCACACGGTTCCATCGGATAAGTATCCACACTTCCGCCTTTTCTTGCATAATCCTTTGCAATATTTCCAGATACAACAATCAGCCACTGTTTCACCGTATCATCTTCCAGAAAATCCAGGTGCTCTAACATTTTCATAAATGTTTCCTGGGATACATCCTCTGACAGCTGGCGGTCCACATACCTTCCGGCATTTGTCATGACCAGCTTCTGATAACGGGTTACGTATTCCGTAAATCTATCCAGTTTTTGATTCATCTTTTGTATCTCTCTTAATTATGCCAATTTTTCTAAAATTTCTTTGCGCTGTTCTTCGCTTAAAGAACCCGGTGTCCAAAGCTCACCGACTCCGTCTGCGTCATAACGCGGAATCAGATGTAAGTGATAGTGGAACACGGTCTGACCGGCAGCAACCCCATTGTTCTGTACAAGGTTCAGACCATCCGCGTTTAACGCTTTCACAAGCTTTTCACCCCATACTTTTGCAAGGCAGACTGCTTTGGAAAGCAGTTCATCCGGCATTTCAAAAATATTTGCATAATGATTCTTTGGAATGAGTAACGCATGTCCAAATGTTGCAGGACCAACGTCTAAAATGATTACAAACTCCTCATCCTCAAATAATTTTGCAGATGGAATCACTCCGTCTAAAATTTTGCAAAATACACAATTTGCATCTCTCATTTTTCATACTCCTTTTTTATAAATGCATCTACGTTTTATCATTTTATCATGATAAAGCGTTTTTGCATACTTAACATTTTTTTATTTATTTTCTGTCGAAATTTGTCGAACGATTTATATTGTCAGATTATGGAAATTAGTGCTAGGATTTTTCTGGAGGTAAGTCGTATGTCAAATAACCAAATTTCTTCCACAGATTCTCTGGAACTATCCAAAATGTTCCACGAAATCAAAAATCCACTGACTTTAATCAACAGTTCCTTACAGCTGATTGAAAGCGAACATCCGGAAGTCCACGATTTTCGCTTCTGGGATCAGACCATGGAGGATATCGGGAATCTTCGAAAGCTCATCGACGAGCTCTCCTCCTTCCAGAAAGGTGCTGTTTTAAATAAAACCAAAATCAATCTCTTTGATTTTACAGAAGATTTACTGGAATCCACCGCCGGCTTTCTGTTAGAAACCGGCACACCCCTGACATTAGAATGCGACATTCTTGATCTGGATTTTTATGCAGATGAAGTCAAGCTTCGTCAGGCAGTTGTAAATCTTTTGAAAAATGCTGCGGAAAGCTCACCCTCTGGCAGCCCGTTGACACTTCGCGTAACCGCAGATCCCCAAACACTTTGTCTGGAGGTTTCCGACCACGGCTGCGGCATCAGTCCGGAAAATCTCGCAAAGATTTTCGAGCCTTTCCACACAACAAAATCCTATGGCACGGGATTAGGTCTTCCCATCGTCAAACGAATCATTGATTCTCACGGTGGAAGACTATCCATAGATTCAAAGGAAGGGGCAGGCACGACCGTCCAAATCCTCCTGCCTCTTTCCTGACAAATCAACAATCTGTTTCATATTTCCGAGTACCAAAAAAGAGCTTGTTTTCACAAGCTCTTTTATAGTTCCTAAAATCTTACCATCCGATTAACCAACGATAGATTCCTGCGTATTTTTCAGAAGATACTGCCCAAGAGAAGTCTTTTGCCATACCTCTGTCAACCATTTCATTCCACTGTTCTTTCTGTTCGAAGAATACTTTCTTAGAATAGTTGATCACATTTAACATATCTCCAGCATCATAGTTTGTGAAGGAGAATCCGTCGCCTGTACCTTCAAATTCATTGTAAGGAATGATTGTGTCTTTGAGTCCGCCTGTTTCACGAACGATTGGCACTGTACCATAACGGAAGGAAATTAACTGTGTTAATCCGCATGGTTCGAATCTTGATGGCATTAAGAATGCATCTGCTGCAGCATATAATTTCTGTGCAAGGTTGTTAGAATAGCAGATATTTGCAGATACCTGACCTGGTCTTGTCCAAGCATAGTGACGGAACATATTTTCATAACGTCCTTCACCTGTACCGATAACAACAAGCTGTGTATTGTCATCTACGATACCTTCCATAACTGCATTGATCAGGTCGAGACCCTTCTGGTCTGTCAGACGGGAAACTAAACCGATCATGTATTTATCTTTATCTACTGGTAATCCTAATTCTTCCTGGAGTTTCAGTTTGTTTTCAACTTTCTTTTCTCTCCAGTTTTCAGCGTTGTAGTTTACGAAGATGTTCTTATCTGTGTCTGGATTGTAAACATCGTAGTCGATACCATTTACGATACCCTGCATATCGAAGTGACGGGACTGTAAGAGACCTTCCATACCTTCGCCGTATTCTTCTGTCTGGATTTCCTGAGCGTATGTTTCAGATACAGTTGTGATGTAGTCAGAGTATGTAAGACCACCCTTTAACATGTTCGCATCACGTTTGTATTCCAGTTTGTCAGGTGTAAATAAGTAATCACCAAATCCACTGATTTCCTGCATTGTCTTAATATCCCAGATACCCTGGAATTTTAAGTTGTGAATTGTAAATACAGTTTTGATGTTGTGGAAATATGGGTCATCTGCGAACTGGTTCTTTAAGTAAACAGGGATGAAACCTGTCTGCCAGTCGTGGCAGTGAATCAGGTCAGGTCTGAAGTCGATTGTTTTCAGAACTGATAATACCGCTTTAGAGAAGAATGTGAATTTTTCAACGTCTCCTCTGATATCGCCGTATGGTTTTTCTCCACCGAAGTAGAATAAGTTGTCGATGAAGTAGTAAGTAATTCCGTCTAATACATAACGCATAACACCACAGTGTGTGTCAGCAAATTTTCCGCCAAGTCCTAAATAGAAATGTCCGAGGTATTCGAATTCATTTCTGTATTTTTCAGGAATGCAAAGATAGTTTGGCAGAATTACACGTACGTCAAATTCATCTTTGTTAAATGCTTTTGGAAGAGCACCAGCTACGTCCGCAAGACCACCAGTTTTGATGAATGGTACGCATTCAGATGTTGCGAATAAAATCTTTTTCATTGAACTTTCCCCCATAATTATTTTTTGACCGAAGATAATTCTCTAACTTAAATAATACCTTAATTTTTTCGAAAAAACAATGCAATATTGTTCATATTTTACAAGGATTTTCGCTTATCCGGCAGTTGCGCCAGAATAATCGCCAAAAACATCAGCACGCAGCCACAAAGTTCACGCAAACTTAACGTCTGATTTAAAATCACCCAGCCTGCCAGCACAGAAAATACACTCTCAAGACTTAAGATTAAGGACGCAACCGTCGGGTCCATATTTTTCTGTCCTACAATCTGCAATGTATATGCCACGCCGCAGGAAAGCACCCCTGCATAAAGGATTGGCAGCCAGCCGGAGACAATCGCCCCCAGACTTGGTGTCTCAAAGATGAATGCAATTATGATAGAAATCACACCACACACAAAGAACTGAATGCAGCTTAAGCGCACTCCGTCCACCTTTGGCGAAAAATAATCAATAATCAAAATATGAAGAGAAAAGAAGCCGGCACAGATCAGCACCAGAAAATCTCCTTTGGAAAGAGAAAAGCTCTCACTGGTCATGCAGAGCATATACAGCCCAGCGGTTGCCAACACGACTCCAAGCCACACCTTTGCTCCAACCTTCTTTTTTAGAAACAGCCCCAGAATCGGCACGATCAAAATGTACATGGCTGTGATAAACCCGGCTTTTCCTACGGTCGTAAAAGAAATCCCAAACTGCTGAAAGTTACTTGCAATGCAAAGCATCAGTCCACAGCAGATTCCACCGATAATCAGCGTCTTTCGATCACCTTTCTGCTCTAAAAATTTTTCTTCTCCAAGCTCTCTTTTCTTCTGTTTATCTAAAAATAAAATCACCGGAATCAGTACGATTGCTCCAATCAGGCTTCGCACACCGTTAAAGGTGAAGCATCCAACCGCTTCCCCTCCCACGCTCTGTGCCACAAATGCCACACCCCAGATAAAGGCAGTCAAAAGAAGCAAAAGACTGTTTTTTATTTGTTCAGTTTTCATAATTTTTCTCCTAAAAGTTTTCTTTACTCTCCTAAATGTGCTATACTCGATACAGGAATATTAAGGTAATCAACGATTCCCAACACATAAAATAAAATATAAAGGAGATTATCATGATTTGCAAGAACTGTGGCGCGCATTTTGATGACAATCTGCCAAAATGTCCTTTCTGCGACACCTTTCACTACGCAGGGGCACAGAAAGAATATATGGGAAAACTGGAGGATTTTAAGGAAGAATTAGACGACCTTCATGAAACTGTTCCCGAAATATACAAAAAAGAACTGAAAAAGCAGACAAAGCAGGTGAAGAAAATTGCCCTGATCATCATCGCCATTTTTGCAGCACTGGTGCTTTTCTTTTTACTCAGCACATTTTTCCTGGATTCTGCTGTTTCCAGAGATGAAAAGGCAGTTCTCCTGTTTACCAAAGAAGCCTTTCCGATCGCGGATGAATATTATGAAGCCGGAGATTACGAGGGACTGCTTACCTTTTACCAGACGTCCATTGCCAAAAATGAAAATGCGGATTTTTATAACTGGGATCACTATCCGTTTTTGATCTGCTACGAAAATCTGACCATGTTCCGGGAATGTGCAGACAGATTTGGCAGCACACAATTTACCGAATTTGATATGCAGGAAATAATCTACTGCTACCTATCCAACCGTTATTACCAGAAGGGCTACCCGATGGAAGAAGCCGACCTAAAACTGGTCGCCTCCTATGAAGACGAAATGGAAATCGTTATCGACAACCTCGGATTAACCGACGAAGAGCTGAAAGAGTTCAATGATTTTCTAAACTCTGCCGAATATCCGTCCTGGAAAGGAATCGAAGCTTTTAGTAAAAAAATATACAAAAGACTGTATCAGGAGTAATGCTTATGAAATGTAAAGCTTGTAACGCCCCTCTCTCCATTGAAGATGAAAATTGTCCATATTGCGGGACGCCAAATCCGGAAGCCGTAAAGCACCGGCAGGACATGAAACGTTTCTCCGGAGAATTTCACCAGACCCGTTCTTCCGTCCTTCGAACTGCCAGCGAAAATGCAGGAAAATCCATGCGCATTGTCATCCTCTGTGTGCTGGCTGTATTGTTGATCTTAAGCTTTTTGTTTGTTAGCTTCAGCTGGGATATTGCTTATGGCATTACCAAATGGCAGGCTGCCGCAAACAGTGAAAAATACATTGCCTTACTGGATAAATATGAAGAAGCCGGAGATTTTCTTTCTTTTGCAGCTCTTTACGAGGAAAAATCTCTCTACAGCATAGATGAATTTGGGCAGTACCGTTTCGTTCAGACAGCTGCCTCCAATTATGCTTCTATTTATGGCTACATCTCAACCCTTTTGGAAGAAGAACACTGGGAAGATGGTCATGAAAATGCAATGGAATATTTATGCGAATCTCTGGATTATCATTATGAATATCTGGAGCAGGAGCCCTATGACTTCTACTTCGAGGCCGGCGCCTACGACAAACGGCATCTGGATGCAGTCGGACAAATCACCGAAAAAATTGAAAACCTCATTCAACTGACCTTCTCCGTTACCGAAGAAGAAATGATTGAATTTAAAACCTTCTCACCTGCAGAAAAACAGGTATTTTTAGAAAGGAGATTTGCAGAGTATGAGTAAAACCTTTCGCCTTGTCACCAACATTGTCATTATCGTATTTGCATTTTTTATCATACTTTTTACCGGAATGGGAATTTTGGAAATGATCGACGGAATGCGTACCTACACCGTCTCCGAGGATTCCATGCTCTACGCGCTGGAGGACGGCCGCTATGGAGATCTGGTGTCCGATTACCATCGGAATATGGCTGCGGATGCAAAATCCACAGAAACCATGGAAGAATGCTATGCTATTGCAAGATATTATGAGGCCGCCATCGACTACAAGCTGGCAGTTCAGGAAAATGATACAGCACTGCAACAGACCGCAAAAGAAAAAATGGAGACTGCAGCCTCCGAAATGGGCGCACTCTCCTATGCAAAAGAAGAAATTGACGCCCTCTTAGAAATTTAAGCAAAAAATATCCCTGTGATTACATGATAAATTTCATGCATTCACAGGGGTTTTTCATTTATTTCCCAATTTTTTGTATTACTGTTTTATTAATATAGATCATAAAGAATATGCAGATGATAAACGAAACAACTTCCGCAATCGGGAAGGCAAACCATACCAGTCTGACTTCTCCTGATAAGGAGAGCAAAAACGCCACTGGTAACAGCACCAGAAGCTGTCTCGCAATTGACATGATCATACTGTAAAACGCATATCCCAATGCCTGGAATGCACTGGAGCATGCAATCCCCACTGCTGCAAAGATGAAACTCAAACTAATCACACGAAGCGCCGGAACTCCGATAAAGAGCATTGTTTCAGACGCATCAAACAGTTTTAAAAGCACATCCGGAATTGTCTGGAATATCACCATACCCGCAGTCATGATCAGCAGTGCGATCACAACGCTGGTCTTGATTGCCTTCACAACACGTTCTCTATTACCGGCACCATAATTATATGCAACCACCGGAATCACTCCATTGTTCAGACCAAATACCGGCATAAAGATAAAACTCTGAAGTTTAAAATATACACCAAATACTGCTGTCGCAGTGGAAGTGAATCCCAATAAGATACGATTCATACCATAATTCATCACTGAACCAATGGACGCCATAATAATCGACGGAATACCAATCCCATAAATCTGTTTGATCAGTGCAAAATCCGGCTTAAAACCTTTTAACCGAATGCGGATTTCTGTATTTTTCTTCTGATTTAAAATCACACCAACGATACCGCCAATAATCTGACCTGCTACCGTCGCAATGGCTGCACCCGCAACGCCCATTGCCGGAAAACCGAACATCCCAAAAATCAGGATCGGGTCAAAAATAATGTTGATGACTGCCCCAACCATCTGTGTAATCATAGAATACACCGTCTTGCCGGTTGCCTGCAGCATTCTTTCAAAGAATACCTGCGTAAAGACTCCCACACTGGCACACAAACAAATCTGTGTATACTGGGTACCGTAAACAACAATCTCTTCAATATCCGTCTGACTTCTAAAGAATGGTTCTGCTCCAACAAACCCTATGACCAAAAATACGAGATAACTCAAAAATCCCAAAAATACTGCATGGTTTGCAATATGATTTACCTTTTCGTAATTCTTCGCCCCTAAATTTCTGGAAAGGAGTGCATTGACCCCTACTGCGGTTCCCGTAGATACCGCAATCATTAAGTTCTGAAGCGGGAATGCCATGGAAACGGCTGTCAATGCATTTTCGCTAATTTGCGCAACGAACACACTGTCTACAATATTGTATAATGCCTGCACAAGCATGGAAGCCATGATTGGCAGTGACATGGTAATAATTAGCTTTGGAACAGGCATTACACCCATCTTATTTTCTTGTCTTACTTCTTGCTGCATAATTTCTCCTGTTTTTCATATTTTTCCCAATTAACCCAAAATCATTCTATCAAATTTTGGCATAAAAAAAGCACCGCCCCCGAGCTCCAATGTCTCGAAAACGATACTTCAATGCACCTTCAGGGGCTCGAACCCTGGACACCCTGATTAAGAGTCAGGTGCTCTACCAACTGAGCTAAAGGTGCATTTTATGCATTTTTCAACGCAAATGTTATTATATACACTCACTCCGAAAAATGCAAGTACTTTTTTTAATTTTTTCGAATTTATTATTCGATATGCTTTTATCGATTGGCAATCAGTTTACAGATTGGATTTCCCTGGGAAGAGAATTTCTCTTCATATTCTGTCATGATATTTCCTTCATTCATGGTTTCATGATGATGAAGATCAAAGGTATGTGCTACCAGATTCCAGCCTGCTTCCTTTACGGATTCCAAAGAGAACTCAAACAGTGGACGGTTGTCTGTCTTAAATTCTACCAGACCGTCTTTTTTCAGAATCTTATTGTAACGGCCAAAAAATGTAGTGCTTGTCAGACGTCTCTTTGCGTGACGGTCCTTTGGCCATGGATCTGAGAAGTTTAAGTAAATACCAGCCACTTCGCCTTCTGCAAATACTTTTTCGATATTCTCAGCATCCATACGGATAAATACCAGATTTGGAAGCGGTTCCTCTTCTCTATCCATCTTTTCCAGTGCACGCAGCAGGACGCTTGAATATTTTTCAATTCCCACATAATTGTTTTCCGGATGGCGTTTTGCCAGTGCCATAATGAACTGACCCTTGCCCATTCCTACTTCAATATAAATCGGATGATCATTTCCGAAAATCTCATGCCATGTGCCGGCTTTTGTTTCTTCCTCATGTACTACATAGTCACTTGCTCCGATGACCTCACGGGAGCCTTTAATATTTCTTAATCGCATTTTCCTCTCCTTAACGCTTTTCAATATTCCCATTCTACATCAAATGACCCGAAATGAAAAGTATCGATATGATTCTAAATATTCTGACAATTCACAACCCAATTTTCTCATTTTTTGACATCAAAAAAGTCAACATTTTTTTCAAAAAAACTATCCACATTTCTAATCTTTATCAAAATGTCACAAAACATTTGTTTCGAAAAAAACTATGTAAACTGTTCTTTTTTCCATTTTTTTATGTGGATGAAGTGGATAACTCGGTTGATAAGTGGGATTTTGCTATATTTTCCACATTTTTGAATGTGGATAACTTTTTTCCGGTTTTGAAAAGTTTGGTCATTTTTTTTCGACAAAAAAATGGAATTGTGCAAACTGACGATTTGCATTTTTTCTTCCACATTTTTTATCCACATCTCCTATGTGGAAAATGTGGATAATTGGGGATAACTTATCCACGTCTAATTTTTACCGAAAACAAACTTTTCAATGGCATAGCCAACGCCGCTCTCCTCGTTGGAACGGGTTACAAAATCTGCGATTTCTTTTATTTCCGGTGTGGCATTCTCCATTGCTACCGCCAGATGTGCCGCTTCCAGCATATAAAAATCATTTTGTGAATCCCCGCACGCCATCGTCTGCTCCATAGGAACACCGATACGTTCTGCCAGAAATCTTAATCCACTGCCCTTTGTTACACCGGCTCTTGTAAATTCCCAGTTGTGGAAACCGCCGCTTAAATACTGAATCTGTGGATAACGGTCTAGGATTTCCGTACTCTTGTCACGATCCAGCAAGGTACCATCCTCTAAAAGTGCAAAATTTAAGGTTGCCTTTTCTACCTGTTTTCCGGAGGCTTTTACATATTCCACCAGATCATCCACAACGATTCTCGTCTGTTCTACCAGTTCATGAACAGACGTCGGCATATCCATTTTTCTGATATTATGTGTCACACTCTCCGGACGATATACACGTCCTTCAATATAAACATCATAATAAATATCCAGTTTCTTTATTTCTTCTAAAATTTCGCAGACAAGCTCTGTATCCAGACAGTCCGAGAAAACACATTCCATATTTGGCATTTTATAAACTGCAGAACCATTTCCTGTAATGGCATACCGCACACCGATTTCATATAATAATTCAATCGGAAGCTCCACATAGGATCTTCCTGTAGCAACTGCAACTGCAACACCTGCTTCCGTCGCTCTTTTAATTGCATCTCTGTCTTCTTTAGAAATTTCTCCCTGACTGTTAAAAAGGGTTCCATCCATATCCAGTGCAATTAATCTCACTTTATCCATTGTCATTTCCTCCGCTGTAATTTCATTCTGTTTCTATTCTACCTAATTTTTTATAAAAATAAAATACAGGACCAATATTTTCTATCAGCCCTGTATCTAAATCACTTATTCTTTTTTATTAGAAAATACGTCTTACTGCAAGAACCTGTCTGTAAGTTACAGGAGATGTAAGTTTGATACCGGTCTTTGCTGTGCTGGCATGTACGATTGTATTATTACCAACATAAATACCTACATGACCTGAATAGCAAATGATATCACCTGGCTGTGCATCACTTAAGGATACACCATAACCCACACTTCGAAGTGCACTTGAAGAATGTGGTAAGGATACTCCAAAGTGTGCATAAACGCTCATAACAAAACCGGAGCAGTCGGCACCGTTTGTTAAGCTTGTACCACCATAAACGTATGGGTTACCAACAAACTGACACGCATAATTTGCAACTGCACGTCCTGAAGAGGAACCAGCAGAATTTCCAATCACCTGCTGTCCCTGTGCTGCTGCTGTTTTCTTTGCTGCAGCTGCCTGTGCAGCTTTTCGTGCTGCTTCTTCTCTGGCAAGTCGTGCTTCTTCTTCTGCTTTGGATTCTGCCTGAACGTATTCTGTATGAAGAGATACGTAATCAATGGAAACCCAGCCTTCACCTTCTTCGATGGAGACTTTTACCCAGCCTTCCACTTCTTCTTTTACTACAAGCTCTTCACCTTCTGGAACAAGCCCTAAAATAGAGCTTTCCAAAGAACCTTCTTCACGAACACGAAGTGTTTCCGTTGTTACAGTTGCAAGTCTTGTACCAACTTCCTTGGCAAGCTCCTGCGCTTCTTCTCCAACAACAACGTATTCTTTCTTTACGTAACCTTCAGAAATGGATCCGGATGTAATCTTGTACCAGCCGTCGGTTTCTTCCAGCACCTGACCGGCTGATTTGTCGTATAATTTTCCGACGATTTCCTCTTCTTCGCTTGGTCCTTTTCTTACATTCACGTAATTATTTACCTGAGCGATACAGAGATTTTTTGTTGTCGCTGCATTATCAAGATATTCCATAATCTTTTTATCTGCATTGATGGTATTTGCTTCATAGGCTTCCAGCGCGGTTGCGATACCAGCACTACTGCCCAGACTTAAAACTGCAGCTTTAGACTCGAGATTGCTCATTGAAAGCACTGCCACAGCTGCAAATGTATAAATCAGAAGTTTATTTCTCATGTGTTCCTCAATTCTTTAAAAATTTAATACGTTTTGTTACAAAAATATTACACTCACTATTTCACTATAACAATTATGTCGACTGTTGTCAACCGATAGAAAAAATTGGTGAAATCTTAAGAATTTGGCTATTTTCAAAAAGCCACTTTTTTCTTATACTACTCTTATGCAAGAGAGCAGAAAGGAATATTTCTATGTCTGATCATAAAACACAGAAAAAAATCGCAATTATTAATGATATATCCGGTTTTGGCAGGTGTTCCATCGCGGTAGAGCTGCCAATCATTTCTCATATGAAGGTTCAATGCTGTCCGGTTCCAACTTCCATATTCAGTAACCACACTGCCTACGACAGTTTCTTTTTCGAAGACTTTACTGAGCAGATGATTCCTTATATAGAAGAGTGGAAAAAGCTCGGGCTGACATTTGATGGTATCTGTTCCGGCTTCTTAGGCTCTGCCAGACAAATCGAGATTGTACAAAATTTTTTCAAATATTTCAAGTCCGAAAATACAATTGTCATTTTAGACCCAATTATGGGGGATGACGGCGTCCCTTATACGACTTACACAGAAGAATTGTGTCTGAAAATGAAACATCTAGTGCCTTATGCGGATATTGTTACACCAAATCTGACCGAAGCATGTATCCTGACAGACACTCCTTATAAAAAGAAGTGGAAACTAAAAGAACTTCAGGAACTGACCCGTAAAATCGAGGAAATGGGTCCAAACAAAATTGTCATCACCGGCATCCCACAGGGTTCCTATGTAGCAAATTACTGCTATGAAACCGGAAGAGAACCTTCTATTATAAAAACACACAAAGTCGGAACCTCCCGCTGCGGTACCGGCGATATCTTCTCTTCTATCGTCGCAGCCGATGCAGTAAACGGTGTGGAATTTTACACATCTGTACGAAAAGCTTCTTTATTTATTAAAAAATGCATTTTAAAATCAATCGAATACGACATTCCATTAAATGACGGTGTTTGTTTTGAAGAAATTCTCTATAAATTAAAATAATATTTTTTTAAAAAAGGGGTTGCAAAAACTCCTTTTTTGTTATATTATAATATCAGTAATAATTATTGTTTTTAATTTAAGAAAGGAGGATTTCATGGCAGCATTAAAGCATAGCCGCCAGAGAGACTGTATCAAAGAGTTTCTTATGGGGCGCAAAGATCACCCCACTGCCGACATGGTATACGCCCATGTAAGAGAAGAATTTCCTCACATTAGCTTAGGCACAGTCTACAGAAATTTATCTCTTCTTTCAGAAATCGGTGAGATCAGAAAGATCACCTGCAACGGACCGGACAGATTTGATGCAAACACCTTCCCTCACTACCATTTCACATGTAATTGCTGTGGATGTGTAGAAGACTTGGAGTTTCAGCAGGAACCAGACTTCTCTGGACTCTTACCACTACATTTCGACGGCATTATCGAACAGACAAATTTAGATTTTAGCGGTACCTGCGCAGCATGTATCAAACAATCATAAAAAAGAAAAAAATATATATAATACTATTGACAAGTAAACAAAATATGATATACTTAAATCAGTAATAATTACTATTATTACTAAAGTGAAAAAGAACTTAATAAAAAATTATTTATAAAAAGGAGATCAAAATTATGGCAAAATATGTATGTACAGTATGTGGTTACGTTCACGAAGGAGATGCAGCTCCAGAAAAATGTCCAGTATGTAAGGTTCCAGCAGAAAAATTTAACAAACAGGAAGAAGGCATGACATGGGCAGCTGAACACGTTGTTGGTGTAGCTGAAGGCGCTCCAGAAGATATCATCATGGATCTTAGAGCAAACTTCGAAGGCGAATGTTCAGAAGTAGGTATGTACCTTGCAATGGCTAGAGTAGCTCACAGAGAAGGATATCCAGAAATCGGTTTATACTGGGAAAAAGCAGCTTACGAAGAAGCTGAACACGCAGCTAAATTTGCTGAATTATTAGGCGAAGTTGTAACAGCAAGCACAAAGAAAAACCTCGAAATGAGAGTGGCAGCAGAAAACGGTGCTACAGCTGGTAAATTTGATCTTGCAAAACGTGCAAAAGAACTTAATCTCGATGCAATCCATGACACAGTTCATGAAATGGCAAGAGACGAAGCTAGACACGGAAAAGCATTCCAGG
>CAZYUZ010000028.1:0-14687 GCA_964650775.1 uncultured Lachnoclostridium sp.
AGGTCCATGGCAGGGAGATATGAATGCAGTCATTGCTTGTTGTTCAGAATATACATACCTGACAAAAGGCAAACGTATTGATGGAGCAATGTATTCTTGTACATCATTTGGTGTTAAAGTTGGTGGTGGCCTTGGAACAGCACTTACAGGATGGATGTTAGAGTTTAGTGGATTTGATGGAATGGCAGCAACACAGCCTCAGTCATGTCTGAATATGCTTCAGTTTATGTACCTGATTCTTCCGGTAATCATTATGATTGTTATCACATTTATCATGTCAAAGATGAATGTGGAAAAAACAAATGCAGAACTGCTTGCAGCAAAATTTAATTAGTGTTTAGTGTTTCCTAACTATATATAAATAAGAAAATGTGGATGCTTTATAATTTGAAGCATCCACTTTTTTGAGAGAAAGAGAAACGTTATTTTAATGTTTTTGTAATAAATCCATGAAAAAAATCAATTACTGGACCAAGAAAAATAGTGATAATAATTGTCCCTATTCCGATTTCTCCGCCTAATACAAATGCAAGAATTACGCAAATGACATCAAAGGATATTTTGGCAATACTAATTTTATATCCACGTTCATTTAATGCAACAATTAAATCATCGGAAGGATTGGTTGGGAAGATTGAAATCATGTAGCAGGCTGCAGCAAATGCAACAATAATAATTCCCAAAATCATTAGAGTAAGGGAATTCGCGAAATTTGTTCCCTGGATTCCGTCAAAAAGTCCCTTCCATAAATCGGTAAATATTCCCATAAAAAAGGAAGAAATAAAGGTTTCAATTCGAGGGTAGCTTTTTCGAATGACTGCAGCCATAAGCAAGATTAAAAAAGCGGTACCGTAGATTGCGTATGATGTTTTTATATGTAAAATATCTGCCAAAATAAAATTAAGCGCATCGTACCCACCTGCCCCTAAATGAGCATTAATTGTCAGTACTACGCCGGCGGGCATGACTCCGACCCCTATAAAATATAGGATTAGATGAGTTGTTTTTTCTTGGATATTTAAATTTCTCCACAAATTTAGCATCTTCTTATCCTCTTTGTATATTACATTTCATAATCTAAGCTTTTTCGAGTACATATGGATAATCTACTTTCAAATCTCTGAAATAGTAGTCTTTATCTCGTTCTGATATTTCTCTCATTACACGGCAAGGGTTTCCAACGGCTACTACATTGGCAGGGATATCTCTTGTAACAATACTGCCAGCACCGATTACAGTGTTATCGCCAATGGTGACACCTGGAAGCACTACTGAATGAGCTCCAATCCAAACATTGTTTCCAATATAAATAGGAAGAGAATAATGTGCGACCATTTCTCTGTAAATAGGATATACAGGATGACCAGTGGTGCAAAGTGTTACATTTGGTCCGATCATCACTTTATCACCAATATGAATTTCCCCGTCATCTACCAGAACCAGATTGAAATTTGCATAAAAATTATTTCCTATATGTACATGACTTCCGTAGGACATGTGTACCGGAGGTTCAAAAAAGAAATGTTCTCCACAGCTGCCTAAAAGTTGTTTCATGATTTGCTGTCTAGTAGCTTCCTTGCTTGGAGGAGTATTGTTAAAATCGAATAGAACTTCTTTACAGTGAATACGCTCTTTTTCTAGTGCTTGTTCCTGTTCGATGTCGATTGGGTTTTTATGCCCATGTTCATAGAATAACATTCCATTATTAATTCTGTCTCGTAAATACATATGGAAATCCTTTCTTTTTAAATGATTCTTTTGATGTAGTTTAAAATTGTCCACGTTTAAAATACTATTGTATAATTATATTATATATTGTAATTATACAGTTTGAAAAGATGTGTTTTTCCAATTAAAATATATAAAGGAATTTTTAAGATAAACATCTTGAGAAGATTCTTTTTTTGTAGTAATATAGAAAAGTTAAAATATGCCTTTTGGTAAAAGAAATTATATTACATTTATATAAAAGGAGAAAAACTCATGAAATTGGGCATTGTGGGGCTCCCTAACGTAGGAAAGAGCACATTATTCAACTCATTAACAAAAGCTGGCGCAGAATCCGCAAACTATCCATTCTGTACCATCGACCCTAACGTAGGTATCGTAGCAGTACCTGACAAACGTTTAAAATTACTCGGAGATTTCTATAACTCTAAGAAAGTTACTCCAGCGGTTATTGAATTCGTAGACATCGCAGGGCTTGTAAAAGGTGCATCCAAGGGAGAAGGTCTTGGAAACCAGTTCCTTGCAAACATCCGTGAAGTAGATGCAATCGTTCACGTAGTTCGTTGCTTTGAAGATTCTAATGTTATCCATGTAGATGGAAGCATTAATCCACTTCGTGATATCGAAACAATCGAACTGGAATTAATCTTCTCTGACCTTGAAATCTTAGAACGTCGTATCGCAAAAACAACAAAAGTTGCAAGAAATGATAAGACAGCAGCAAAAGAATTAGAATTCCAGGAAAGAATCAAAGCACACTTAGAGGACAGTAAACCAGCCAAAACAATGGAACTGGAAAATGAAGACGAAGAAGCATGGATGGGAGAATACAATCTTCTTACATGGAAACCGGTGATTTTTGCGGCAAACGTAGCAGAAGATGAACTGGCTGATGAAGCAGCTTCTAACGAACATGTACAGAAGGTTCGCGCTTTAGCAGCAGAACAGAACAGCGAAGTATTCGTTATCTGTGCACAGATTGAGCAGGAAATCGCTGAATTAGATGATGAAGAAAAGATGGAATTCTTAGAAGATTTAGGTCTTTCAGAATCCGGTCTTGAAAAACTCATTGCAGCAAGCTACCACATTTTGGGTCTTCAGAGCTACCTAACATCCGGTGAAGATGAAACTCGTGCATGGACAATTCCGATCGGATGCAAAGCTCCACAGGCAGCTGGTAAAATCCACTCTGACTTTGAACGTGGATTTATCAAGGCAGAAGTCGTAAACTACCAGGATTTATTAGACTGTGGTTCTTATGCAGGTGCAAGAGACAAAGGTCTTGTTCGTATCGAAGGTAAAGAATACGTAGTAAAAGATGGCGACGTAATCCTGTTCCGTTTCAACGTATAAAATAAGAGGAAACATTTATGGATATGCAGATTTATTTTCCAAACCTTGGGATTTTTCTTGAAAATGTAGGGAAAAATTTCAGTGTCTTTGGATTTGAAATAGCATTTTATGGCTGCACCATGGCTACCGGTATCTTAGTGGGCTATTTGCTTGCAGCAAGAGAAGCAAAGCGTACAGGGCAGAATCCGGACGATTATCTGGATATGCTTCTTTATGCAGTATTTTTTGCGCTTGTGGGAGCGAGACTTTACTATGTCATCTTTAAGTGGGATTATTATGGACAGAATCTGATGCAGATTTTCAATCTCCGCCAGGGTGGACTTGCAATTTACGGTGGTATCATTGGTGCCTTTATAACGGTATACTTTTTTGCAAAGAAGAGAAAGCTCTCTTTTGCACGGATGTTAGATACTGCCTGCCCCGGACTTGCAGCAGGTCAGGTCATTGGACGCTGGGGCAATTTCTTTAACAGAGAAGCTTTTGGAGATTATACAGACGGGCTGTTTGCAATGCAGCTTCCGGTATCCGCAGTGCGTTCCGGAGAAATCACTGAGAAAATGTGGGAACACATGGAAGTCATCAATGGAATTCAGTTCATTCAGGTTCACCCGACCTTCCTTTATGAAGGCTTATGGAATCTGGGCGTGATTATTTTCCTATATTTTTATCGTGATCGAAAGAAATTTACAGGGGAGCTGGTGCTTTGGTATCTGACGCTTTATGGTGTAGGTCGTTTCTGGATTGAAGCACTTCGTACAGACCAGCTTCTGATTCCGGGAATCGGATTCCCAATTTCCCAGCTTTTGGGAGCAGTCATTGCAGTTTGTGGTGTGATTGCCATTTTTGTGGGACATAAAAGAGCAAAAGAAACAAAATAAAATAGGAAACTTTTAGAGACCGTAAGGTCAGTAATTTACTGACTTTACGGTCTTTTTGTATGCCTGAAAAGCCGTTTATTGTGCAGTTTTGTCAGATTTTGGAAGTTGAATTGAAAATTTTTATAAAAAGTACAAAAAGTTCTTGCCAACTCCACGGTGGATGTTATAAACTAAGTTTGTGGAGAAAAGTGGAGAAAAGTGGAGCGCAGATGGAGAAAAGTGGAGCGTTTCGTCGGAGGTAGGTGATCTGATTGTTTAATGGCGAATACAATCATACGATCGATACAAAAGGCAGGCTTATTGTTCCTTCAAAATTTCGTGAAGAGTTAGGCGAACAATTCATGATGACAAGAGGACTGGACGGCTGTCTCTTTCTGTTTCCTATGGAGGAATGGCATAACCACGAAGAAAAGCTGAAAAAACTTCCAATGGCAGATAAAAATGCCAGAGCATTCAGCAGATTCTTTACTGCAGGAGCGACACTTTGTGAATTGGATAAACAGGGACGAATTCTGGTTCCTGGGATGCTTAGAGAATTTGCTAAGATTGATAAAGAAGTGATTTTCGCAGGACTCTTAACCCGCATTGAGTTATGGAGCAAAGAACGTTACGAAGAAATTAGTAATTACGACAATATGGATGAAATTGCTGAACAGTTAGGCATTAACTTGAATTTTAGTATATAGAGGAAAGTGCATGGAATTTAAACACAAATCAGTTTTACTTTTTGAAACGATAGATAACTTAAACATTAAACCAGACGGTATTTACGTAGATGGAACCCTTGGCGGCGGTGGACATTCTTTTCAGATTTTAAAACGACTTGGCGATGGCGGTCGCTTAATCGGAATCGATCAGGATGAAGACGCATTGAAAGCAGCAGGAGAGAGACTTGCAATCTTTGAGGACAAGGTAACAACAGTTCGCAGTAACTACTGTCATATGAAACAGGTTTTACACGACCTTGGAATTGAAAAAGTTTCCGGAATCGTACTTGATTTAGGAGTTTCCTCCTATCAGTTAGACGAACCGGAACGAGGATTCACTTACAGAGAAGATGTTCCATTGGATATGCGAATGGACAGAAGAAATCCAAAAACAGCCAAAAACATTGTCAATGAATACAGTGAGATGGAGCTGTTTCGCATTATCCGCGATTATGGAGAAGATAAATTTGCCAAGAATATCGCAAAGCATATCGTGGCAGCAAGAGAAAAGAAAGAAATCGAGACGACCGGAGAACTCATTGAGATCATCAAAGCAGCGATTCCTGCAAAGGTGAGAGCAACCGGCGGACATCCGGCGAAAAAAACATTTCAGGCGATTCGCATTGAATTAAATGAGGAGCTTGAAGTACTTCAGAATTCCTTAGACGAAATGATTGATCTTCTGGAAGATGGCGGAAGAATCTGCATTATTACCTTCCATTCCTTAGAAGACCGCATTGTAAAAAACATTTATAAAACAAACGAGAATCCTTGTATATGCCCAAGCCATTTCCCGGTGTGTGTGTGTGGTAAAAAACCGAAGGGCAAGGTCATTACAAGGAAGCCGATTGTTCCAAGTGACGAGGAACTGGAAGAAAACAGCAGAGCAAAGAGCTCGAAGTTAAGAGTATTTGAAAGAATCAGATAAGATTAGGAGTGTGGCATTCATGGCCCAGCAAACTGTGAGAAATAGAAAGACAACTACATATCGTACAGAAGTACAAGGCAATGTTGTAAGACAGTTTCAGACTGTGCCGAACCGTCCTGAAAAGATGAACGGTCCGGTAGAAGTGCCAAGAAGAAGCCGTAAACCGGAAAGAAGTACACTGAGCATTCCATACTGCATCTTTTTAGCAGTTGCATGTATCCTGACTCTTTCTCTGGGAGCCTATTATTTGGAACAGCAGGCATTAGCAACCAGCAGCCAGAAAAAGATTGCTTCCTTAGAAAGTGAGCTTGCAGAGCTTAAGAAAGTCAATACAGACGAGCTGAACCGTATCGAAACTTCTGTGAATTTAGAAGAAATCCGTGATATTGCGATCAATGAGCTTGGTATGGTTTATGCAACTCAGGAAAATGTAGTTCTGTACAAAAACACAAGACAGAACTATGTCAGCCAGTATGGAGATATACCACAGGAGGAAGATTCTTTCGTAAAGAGTATTATTAAGTCGAAGTAGGGTTAAAGCGTGACGAGCAAAGAATACAAGAAAAAACGAAAAATAAATAACAGATTGAAACAAAAGCTGGCACTCATATTCGTTGTGATCGTGCTGGCTTTGGTTGGTTTAAGCGTGCGAATCGTATATATCAATGAAACCAATGGGGAAAAATATACCAAAAAGGTGTTGCAGCAGCAGGAAAGCAACAGTTTAACGCTGGCATACCGCCGCGGGGATATTTATGACCGCAATGGTACCGTTCTTGCGACCAGTGAAAAGGTCTATAATATTATCTTAGACCCGAAGGTACTGACAGACCACGAAGAACTGACAGAAG
Source organism: uncultured Lachnoclostridium sp. (assembly GCA_964650775.1). GTDB lineage: Bacteria > Bacillota > Clostridia > Lachnospirales > Lachnospiraceae > HGM12587. The sequence goes on from CAZYUZ010000028.1 coordinate 6,446, forward strand.
GCTGCGTGGATGCAACATTGACCGCATTAGCGGAATGTGAATGTATTGCCGAAGAGTACACAAGAAGCGACCTTGTAAATATCTATAATGAAAAAAAATCAAGCAGCTACGTTGTTCTCGTAAAGAATAAGACAAAAGAACAGATTTCAGCCCTTGAAGAAAAAATGGAGGAATCCCAATCTAAAGTCAAAGGAATCTGGTTCGAGGAAGCATATAAAAGAATGTACCCATATGATTCACTGGGCTGCAATGTCATTGGATATACAGTATCCGGGAACGTTGGACAGTATGGGATTGAAGAATATTATTCCAGCACTTTAAATGGAACCAATGGCAGAAGCTATACCTATTTAAATGAAGATCTGGAATCAGAAAAAGTCATTCATGAAGCAACGGATGGATACAGTGTCATGTCTACGATTGATGTGACCTTACAGGGGTTTGTAGAAGATGCCATCGATGGTTTTATGAATAAGTATGCCAACGCATATCGTACCGGTGGCGGAGCAAAGACTGTTGCATGCATTATGATGGATCCGCGAAATGGTGAAATCCTTGCCATGGCAAGCAATCGTAAGTATGACTTGAATCAGCCATATGACCTAGTAGCAAATGGCGTTCTGACAGAAGAGCAGGAAGTTGCTCTTGATGCAGAAGTTGCTGTTTATCAGGAAAAATTAGAAGAACTGGAAACAAGAAAAAAAGAATCCTATGGGACTCTTTCAGAAACCGAAAAAGAAGCACTGGATGCGGAAATTAAAGATTATACAAAAAAAGCAAATCAGAAATATGACCTGTTAAATGAAATGTGGAGAAACTTTTGCGTCAGCGATACTTATGAACCAGGTTCAACAGTAAAACCGATGACAGTTGCCGCTGCTTTAGAAGGAGGATTAATTTCTGAAATAGAAGGATATTACTGCGATGGTTCGCAGACGATCATTGCCGGACAGAAGCCAATCCATTGTGCGAAACGTACCGGTCATGGAATGATTACACTGGAAGGTGCTTTGATGTTTTCCTGCAACGATGCATTGATGCAGATTGCAATGAAAATGGGATACAATGAGTTTGTAAAATATCAGAGATTGTTCAACTTCGGACTTCGTACAGGAATTGACCTTCCGGGTGAATCAAGAACTGATACGGTTGTATATTATGTGGGCGAGGATGCTCCTTATACAAATCTTCAGATTGGACCAACAGAGCTTGCCACATGTTCTTTCGGACAGGGCTTTAACGTAAGCATGATTCAGGTCGCAAGTGCATTTTCTTCCTGCATCAATGGCGGTTATTACTATCAGCCGCATGTTGTGAAGAAGATTATGGATACCAATGGCGGCACCGTAGAAGAAATGGAAGGAAATCTCCTTAGAACCACCATTTCAGAGCAGACAAGTGCAAAAATAAAACAGTATTTATATAACACCATGTATGGTGAGAAGGATGCGAATGGAAACAATGCAACCGGTAAAAATGCTCGTATTGCAGGTTATGCAATGGGCGGAAAAACAGGTACAGCACAGAAAATTCCACGTGGAAATGGAAATTATCTGGTTTCCTTCATCGGCTATGCACCATATGATGAACCACAGGTGGTATGCTACGTCATCGTAGATGAACCAAATGCAGCATATCAGCCAACCAGCTCCTTTGCGCAGGAAATCTGGAAGGAAGTTATGCAGAAGTCTCTTCCTTATTTAAATATTTATGAAACGGAAGATCCGCCTGCGGATATGATTGATGAGTATAATGCAACTCATGCCCAGAAGGCAGAAGAAGCAGAATCGACAGAAGGTGAGGAGTCTGATGCCGCATCTAAGGGCGAAGAAGGACCAATCATCGATCCTCAGACAGGAGAAGAAGTGAAGAAACCGGATCTTTCTGATGACCCGAATGTCGACCAGAGTACGGGTATGTTAAAGGATTTATCACAGGATGACGCATATCCAAGTGAGATTTTGGAAAATGTACAGCCGTCGGTGGATGAAACGGAATAAAGTATTTTAGGACCTCATGACAAGAGTTGTGAGGTCTTTTTGTGTCCATAATGAAAATTTGCAATTTATTTACTGCTGTGCTATAATGCAGTGCAAAAGGCAAATGAGGAGGAATATTTATGGATGAACGTACGATTCAAATTTTGATTGCAATGGTCATTTACATGGCAATTGTTATCGCAATCGGATTTGTTTTTGCAAAAAGAGCAAATCAGAGTTCAGAAGACTATTTTCTTGGTGGACGCTCTCTGGGACCTTGGGTAACAGCGATGAGCGCTGAAGCATCTGACATGAGCGGATGGCTTCTTATGGGGCTGCCTGGTGTGGCTTACTGGTGTGGACTTGCGGATGCAGCATGGACAGCAATCGGACTTGCGATTGGTACCTATTTTAACTGGTTGGTCGTTTCCAAGAGACTTCGCCGTTACAGTGTGAGAGCAAATAATGCGATTACACTTCCAGACTTTTTCTCAAACAGATTCCGTGAAGATAAGAAAGTGATCATGACATTGTCAGCACTGTTTATTCTTATTTTCTTTACAGTTTATGCGGCAAGCTGTTTTGTAACCTGTGGAAAATTATTCTCCACACTTTTTGGAGCACCTTATATTTCCATGATGATCTTGGGTGCAGTTTTCGTATTATTATATACGATTTTGGGCGGCTTCCTTGCAGAAAGTGCGTCTGACTTTATGCAGGCGATTGTGATGATCATTGCATTAACAGTCATTGTTGCAATCAGTACAGCGCGTGCGGGCGGTTTAGGTGCTGTTGTAGACAATGCACAGTCAATTCCAGGATTCTTTGAATTTTTCGGACTGGCAACTCCAACACTGAATGAGGCTGGAGAACAGTTAGTGGAAGCAGGAGCACCAGTGTTTGGTGCGGCTGCAAACTATAGCTTATTGAGTGTATGTTCTATGCTGGCATGGGGACTTGGATACTTTGGTATGCCACAGGTACTTCTTAGATTTATGGCAATCCGTAAAGAAGAAGAGTTAGCTTATTCCAGAAGAATTGCTATGGTTTGGGTTGTGATTTCCCTTGGTGTTGCAGTATTTATCGGTATTGCTGGTAGAGCATTATATCCTACTGCTCATTTAACAGCCACAAGTGCGGAAAATATCTTTATTACACTGGCAACAAGCTCTCTGCCACCAATTTTGGCAGGATTTGTTATGGCAGGTATTCTTGCAGCGACAATCAGTTCTTCAGACTCTTACCTTCTGATTGCGGCATCTGCGTTTGCAAAAAACATTTATCAGGGTGTTTGTAAGAAAGATGCGACAGATAAACAGGTTATGACTGTGACTAGAATTACATTGCTTGCAATTGCGCTGATTGGTATTGTGATTGCACTTGATGAACAGAGCGTAATCTTCCGTGTAGTATCATTTGCATGGGCTGGATTTGGAGCAACTTTTGGACCAATCATGCTGTTCTCTCTTTTCTGGAAGAGAACAAACAGAGCTGGAGCGATTGCCGGTATGGTTGGCGGTGCAGCAATGGTATTTTTATGGAAGCTTGTAATCAGTAAATTAGGTGGAGCTTTCGCAATTTACGAATTATTGCCTGCATTTATTTTCTCAGCAATCTGTATCGTGGTTGCATCTCTTTTGACAGCACCACCTTCAAAAGAAATTCAGGATGATTTTGATGCTGTCAGAAATAATAAATAAATGCGTAGTCATTGGTTGATGAAACTGAATAATTGAAATGAAGACCTCATAAAATGAAGCAAACATTTTATGAGGTCTTTTTATGTTTGATAAAACGAAAACTTATCATAGAAGAAAAATTGTCATTGTATTTTTTGTATGCATTCTGATGCTTGCCGGCTTAATGGGAAGATTGGTATATCTTATGGTGTTTCGCTCAGACTATTACCAGGAAAAGGCAGATGCACTGCATGAGAGGGAGAGAAGTATTAAAGCAGCCAGAGGGAAAATAATAGATCAGACGGGAAATGTTCTTGCCACCAATCGTACGGTCTGCACGGTGTCAGTTATTCACAGTCAGATTGAGAATCCGGAAACGGTGATTGATGTTTTGTGCCGGGAACTTGGACTTTCGGAAGAGACGGTGCGAAAAAGAGTGGAAAAGGTTAGTTCAATTGAACGAATTAAGGCAAATGTCGATAAAGAAACCGGAGACAAGATCAGAAGCTACGGCCTTGCAGGTGTGAAGGTGGATGAGGATTTTAAGAGATATTACCCATACGATACCTTGTGTTCAAAAGTTCTTGGGTTTACGGGAAGTGATAATCAGGGGATTATTGGACTGGAAGTGTATTATGAGAATTATTTGAAAGGTATTGATGGGACGATTTTGACACAGACGGATGCCAGAGGGATTGAGCTTGATGGTGAGGCTGAGGAGCGTGTGGAAGCAGTTGCAGGGAACAATCTGCATGTAACGCTGGACTATAATATTCAGATGTACTGCGAACAGGCAGCGAAGAAGGTACTGGAAGAAAAAGAAGCAGAATACGTCTCTATCATTATCATGAATCCGAAGGACGGTTCTATCTATGCCAATGTGAATGTTCCGGAATTTGATTTAAATAATCCTTTTGTGCTGCCTGAAGGAACGGATGCAGGCTCTATGACCGAACAGCAGAAAAATGACGCCCTAAACCGGATGTGGAGAAATCAGAGCATCAATGATACTTATGAGCCGGGATCTACGTTTAAGATTATTACTTCCACCATAGCGCTGGAAGAAGGAAAAGTATCAGTGGAGGATACGTTTTCCTGCCCGGGATTTGCTATTGTGGAGGATCGAAAAATTCGATGTCACAAGGTAAAGGGGCACGGGGCAGAGACTTTTGTGCAGGGGATTCAGAACTCCTGTAACCCGGTGTTCATAAATGTAGGTCTCAGAGTCGGTGCAGATGATTTCTACGAAGGAATGAAATCCCTGGGACTTTTGTCGAAAACAAATATAGATTTAAGTGGAGAAGCCTCGACTATCATGCATAAAAAAGAGACCATTGGTCTTGTGGAGCTTGCCACCATGTCTTTTGGACAGTCCTTCCAGATCACTCCCATGCAGCTTGCTGCCACAGTGAGTTCCATCATCAATGGCGGCACGAGAGTGACGCCGCATTTCGCGAAGGAAATCCGCGATGATGAAGGAACATTGATTAAAACCTTTGATTACAGTACTGGTGAACGTATCATTTCGGAAGAGACTTCTGCCACTATGAGGATGCTATTAGAGAGTGTTGTCTCAGAAGGTGGTGGCTCAAAGGGGCAGGTGGAAGGCTACCGCATCGGTGGCAAAACTGCCACATCCCAGACGCTGCCGCGAAGTGCCAAACAGTACATTTCTTCCTTTATCGGTTTCGCTCCGGCAAATGATCCTCAGGTCCTTGGTCTGGTAATCATTGCCAAGCCTACCGGCGTATACTACGGAGGAACCATTGCGGCACCGGTTATACAAAGCATTTTTGAAAATATTTTGCCTTATTTAGGAATAGAAACAGTTGAAACTTTTGAATAAAAGAATTATACTAATAAATTGTATCATGATAAAATGCAAAGTTTTATCGCATATTTCAAGCGCGGTAAACGGAAAATTCAGAAGAGGTGAATTATGAACATTTATATAGCAGTAGCAATTCCGGTGATCATTGCATTCGCGCTCAGCGTTGCACTTGGACCGATTATCATTCCATTTCTTAGAAAATTAAAATTTGGGCAGACAGTCAGAGATGACGGTCCACAGTCTCACTTAAAGAAAAACGGTACTCCGACAATGGGCGGTATCATTTTCTTAATCAGTGTCATTATTACATCCTGCATCTATGTGAAGGACTATCCACAGATCATTCCAATTCTTTTTGTAACCGTAGGATTTGGTGTGATTGGATTTTTAGATGACTATATCAAGATTGTTTTAAAACGTTCTGAAGGTCTGACACCTTCTCAGAAGATGTTTGGACAGATTCTTGTAACCGCTGTATTTGCAATCTATATGTACAAATTTTCGGGAATTTCCATGGAAATGATCATTCCATTTTTCCCGGGAGTAACACTGGATTTAGGTTTCTTAACAATTCCAGTCATGTTCCTTGCAATCATCGGTACAGTCAACGGGGTCAACTTTACAGATGGTCTTGATGGTCTTGCAACAAGCGTGACAATTATGGTTGCGGTATTCTTTGGCGTGGTTGCACTTGGCGTAGAAAGCGGTGTATGGCCAATTGCCTGTGCAGTGATCGGTGCATTATTAGGCTTCTTATTATTTAATGTACATCCAGCCAGTGTATTTATGGGAGATACAGGTTCTCTCGCTCTTGGCGGATTTGTAGCATCAATCGCGTATATGCTTCAGATGCCAATCTTTATCCTGATCGTTGGTCTGATTTACTGGATTGAAATTTTATCAGTTATCATTCAGGTAGGATACTTTAAAATTTCTCACGGAAAGAGAATTTTCAGAATGGCGCCAATCCATCATCATTTTGAACTTGGCGGCTGGTCTGAAACAAAGGTAGTAGCAGTATTTACCATCGTGACTGCAATGTTATGCCTCATTGGTCTGATGGCACTGTAATACGGAGGAAATTATGGAACTTTTAAATAAAAATGTGCTTGTATATGGAACCGGAATCAGCGGAATCAGCGCCGTCTCTCTGTTGGAAAGTGTACAGGCTCGTGTCGTTCTTTATGACGAAAATACAAAGCTGACAAAAGAACAGGTAAAAGATAAACTTCTGGAAGGCTCCAAAGCAAAAATTGTGTTGGGTGCATTAAGTGAAGATGTGATCAATACGATTGATATGGTTGTTTTAAGCCCAGGCGTACCTTGTGATATTCCAATCATTGAAGGCTTCAAAAAACGTGGAATTCCTGTATGGGGTGAAATCGAGCTGGCATATCAGTTATCAAAAGGCAGAGTGGTTGCGATTACGGGTACCAATGGTAAGACAACAACGACAACACTGGTTGGAAAACTGATGAAAAACTATTTCCAGAGCGTGTTTGTCGTAGGAAATATCGGAAAACCTTATACAAAAGCAGCAACACAGATGGTGGATGAGACAGTCACAGTTGCAGAAATCTCCAGCTTCCAGTTAGAGACCATTCACGACTTCCATCCGGTTGTAAGTGCAATCTTAAACATTACACCAGATCATTTGGACCGTCACCATACAATGGAATGTTACATAGAGACAAAAGAAAAAGTCGCATTAAATCAGACAAAAGAAGATGTGTGCGTACTGAACTTTGATGACGTGGTGACAAGAGATTTTGCAGATCATTGCAATGCATCGGTATTATATTTCAGCCGTCTGCATAAATTACAGAAGGGTGTATATTTAGACGGAGAAACTTTCGTATATTCTGATGGCGAAACACAGACCGAGGTTTGTAAGACCACAGATTTGAAAGTCCTTGGCGGTCACAACCATGAAAATGTAATGGCAGCCATTGCCATGGCAGTGAGCATGAAGATTCCAATGGAAATCATCAGAAAAACAGTCATGGAATTTACAGCAGTAGAACACCGCATCGAATTTGTAACAGAGAAAAACGGTGTGGATTATTATAACGACTCCAAAGGAACCAATCCGGACGCAGCCATCAAAGGAATCCAGGCAATGAACCGCAAAACGGTTCTCATTGGCGGAGGCTACGATAAAGGCTCTGAATACGATGAATGGATTGAAAGCTTTGGCGGAAAAGTTACCTGGCTGGTACTTCTTGGAGCAACAAAAGAAAAAATCGCAGAATGTGCAAGAAAACATGGATTCGAAAATATTATTTTCGTAGAGACAATGGAAGAAGCCGTAGAGGTTTGTGCAAAAAAGGCAAATCCGGGTGAAGCAGTATTGCTTTCTCCTGCCTGCGCAAGCTGGGGAATGTTCGACAATTACGAACAGCGTGGACGTATTTTCAAAGAGCTTGTAAGAAAATTATAAGGAGATTTTCATGAAGGATCAAAGAGCCGGAGCGAAACGAGTAGATATGCCTTTACTCTTAAGCGTTCTGGCTCTTATTTTGTTTGGAATGGTCATGCTCTACAGTACCAGTTCCTACAATGGGCTGGTGAAATTCGGGGACTCTTTTTACTATTTGAAAAAACAGTTTTTTGCAACCAGCCTTGGACTTGCGGCAATGTATTTTGTGGCAAATATTGATTATCATATATGGTCAGCATTTGCGGTAGTGGGTTACGTTCTGTCAGCAGTCCTTTCAACGCTGGTTCTTTTTATAGGGCAGGAAATCAATGGG
>CAZYUZ010000029.1:0-14282 GCA_964650775.1 uncultured Lachnoclostridium sp.
AAGAATTTACACGTGCAGCTTCTATGCTCGGTGTATTCATCGTTGGTGCTTTAACATCTAACTATGGTGGAACAACAGTTGCTCTTACAATCGCGAACGGTGAATCACCAATCGTTATCCAGAGCATCCTTGATGGTGTTCTTCCAAAAATGATTCCATTAGCATTAACATTAATGTGCTATTTCTTAATGAAGAAAAAAGGATTCACACCAGTTAAATGTATCGCTTTACTCTTAGTAATCGGTCTTGTTGGTGGAGCAATCGGCCTCTTCTAATTTAATTAACAGATTAGACAGACTCCTTGATTGAAGAAACTGCTGGCTCACACAAAAGTGTGAGTCAGCTTTTTTGCATTTTTTTCGATAAATATACCTCGTGAAACACACACTTTACAAGGTATATCTTAGAAAAAGAACTCAATGAAAAAGAACAGATTGGTTGACATTTTTTTGGGCTATGTTAGAATAAAATTATCTAAAAAAACATGACATCAATGGAAGAAGGGGATTTAAAAAATGAGAATTATCAAAGCAAAAGATTATGCTGACATGAGCAGAAAAGCTGCTAACATCATTGCTGCACAGGTTATCTTAAAACCTGACTGTGTACTTGGTCTTGCTACAGGATCTACACCAATCGGTACTTACAAAGAACTCATCAAAGGTTATGAAAACGGAGATTTAGATTTCTCTTTAGTGAAAACAGCAAACCTTGATGAATACCGTGGATTAGAAAAATCCAACGACCAGAGCTATGATTATTTCATGAAAGCAAATCTTTTCAACCACATCAACATCAACTTTGATAACTTAAACATTCCAAACGGCGAAAATCCAGACGCTGATGCAGAATGTAAGAGATATGAAGCAGTTGTAAAAGAGCTTGGCGGACAAGATTTACAGCTTCTTGGTATGGGTCACAATGGTCATATCGGATTCAACGAACCAGCAGATGAATTCGTAAAAGAAACACATTGTGTTGACTTACAGGAAAGCACAATTCAGGCAAACAAGAGATTCTTCGAAAAAGTAGAAGATGTTCCAACACAGGCTTATACAATGGGTATCAATACAATTATGCAGGCAAAAACAATCCTCGTAATCGTAAGTGGTGCTGACAAAGCTGAAATCGTTAAAAAAGCATTCTTTGGACCAGTGACACCACAGGTACCAGCATCTATCCTTCAGATGCATCCAAACGTAATCGTTGTTGTAGATGAAGCTGCTGGAAGCTTAATCTAATCAGCAGATTTTGTAATTTGAATTTATAGAAGATGAGCCGCTTCCCTGATGGGAGGCGGCATTTCTTGTCATATACCTTTGGGAGAAAAAGGAGTATTTATGTTGCATGAAAAGCTGACAGAGTCAGATGTAAAGAAAATTCAGGAAGAAATTGAGCATCGTAAACTGGTGATTCGTAAAGAGGCATTGGAGTCAGTAAAAGAGGCCAGAGCCCATGGAGATTTGAGCGAGAATTTTGAATATAAAGCTGCAAAGCAGTATAAGAATAAAAATGAAAGCCGCATCCGTTATCTGGAAAAAATGTTGAAAAACGCAGAAGTAATTGAAGACCATGCGTCAAGTGATGAAGTGGGGCTTAATAAGGTTGTAAAAGTCTACATTCCGGAGGACGAGGAAGAAGAGGAATATAAGATTGTAACTTCTATTCGCGGAAGTTCGATTAACGGGTATATCAGTATTGAGTCACCTCTGGGAAAAGCATTGCTCGGGCATAAGGTGGGAGATGTAGTTTATGTTCAGGTAAATGAGTCTTATGGATATGAAGTGGAAATTCGGGAGATTTCGGAAGCGTCTGATGAGGACGATCGAATCAGACAGTTTTAGAAAAAGTAATGGGCGCATCATCTGATGCGCCCAATTTATATTAAAGAGAATGTTTATGCTCTATTGTTGCTGCCACAAACAAGCATCTTGCTCATAACGTATTCTTTGACTTTTTCACGTCCGGCAGCATTATATTTTTTAGGATCAATGGTATCAGGTTTTTCTGTTAATACCTGTTTTACACCTTCTGTAAATGCAATACGAAGGTCTGTTGCGTAATTAACTTTGCAGATACCGCGCCCTATACATTCTTTTACGGTTTCATCAGGAACTCCTGAAGTTCCGTGAAGTACCAGCGGGATAGAAACCACTTCTCTGATTTCGCTTAAACGGTCTAAATCAAGCTTTGGAATTCCTTTGTAAACGCCGTGGGCTGTTCCAATGGCTACTGCTAAAAAATCAACGCCGGTTTTTTCTACGAATTCTGCTGCTTCGGATGGGTCAGTGTATCCACCTGCGCCGCCGTCTAAATCGTCTTCTTTTCCACCAACTTTACCAAGTTCTGCTTCTACAGGAACTCCTGCTGGACGGCATGCATCTACAACGGATTTTGTGATTGCAATGTTTTCTTCAAATACGCTGTGGGAGCCATCAATCATGATGGAAGTATATCCTGCGCGGAACGCTTTCATTGCCAGCTCAAAGCTGCTGCCGTGGTCTAAATGCATTACCACAGGTACGCTTGCTTTTTTCGCTGCACATGCGACGTTTGCGTAAAAATAATCAGCATCAGCATATTTTAATGTAGATGGTGTTGTCTGCATGATGACTGGAGAATGAAGTTCTTCAGCAGCGGCGATGACAGCCTGAACCATTTCCATATTTTCTACATTGAATGCGCCTACGGCATAGCCGTTTTTCTGCGCATCTAAAAGTAATTCCTTTGATGTCACTAACATATCTAGTCCTCCGTGATGTTGTGTTATATATTTTTGTAAAAATATTTTAATCCTGTAATGCTTTTACAATCTTTTCAAACTGCATAAAATGGGATGCCTTTATAAGAATAGAATCTCCGTTTTCTAAAAGTTCTGGGAGCTTTTCCAAAAGTTCTTCTTTTGCTGCAAATAAATATGCATTCATATCTGGATTCTTTGCTTTTGCACCTTTTACAATTTCGTCAGAAAGTGTTCCAACGCAGAGTAGAAGGTCAATTTTTTTCGCTGCAGCGTGTTCCCCGACTGTATAATGCAGTGCAAGTTCATCAGCGCCAAGCTCTCCCATGTCTCCTAAAATGGCAACCTTTCTTCCAATTGCCGTTGAAAGAACATCTAAAGAAGCCTTCATAGAAACCGGATTGGCATTATAGCAGTCATCCATAATGGTATAATTTTCTGTATGGATGATATTGTTACGTCCGCTGATTGTCTGCGCACTTTCAATACCGTTTTTGATTTCGTCTAAAGTCAGACCACATGCAAGACCAACACAGGTGCCTGCAAGTGCATTGTACACCATGTGCATTCCCGGAATGTGGATATGTGCGCTAAATTCTCCGACAGGTGTGGAAATGTCACATTTCAATCCATCCAGCCCAAGGTTTTCTACATGTTTAGCATAAACATCATTGGACTCATCCATACCAAAAAGTGTTACATTCAAATCTTCTCGAGATTTTAATGTACGAAGCTTATCATCGTCACCGTTCACGATTGCCTTAGCATCTTTTGCAGCAAAATCAAAGATTTCGGATTTTGCTCGTAACACACCATCACGGTCACCTAAAAATTCCAGATGGCAGAGACCGATGTTTGTAATCACGCAGATATCCGGGCGGGCAATTTTGCTTAAACGGTGCATTTCACCGAAGTCACTGATACCCATTTCCAAAACGGCAGCTTCGTGTTCTTTTCGAATATTAAAGACAGTCAGTGGAAGCCCGACTTCGTTATTGAAATTACCGGCTGTTTTTAAGGTGTTGAATTTTACGCCAAGAACAGAAGCAATCATTTCTTTGGTACTTGTTTTGCCAACACTTCCAGTGATGCCAACGACTGGGATTTCTAAAGTACTGCGGTAATATTCGGCAATATCTTTTAATGCTTGAAAAGTGGATGGAACCTGAATATAAGAATGACCTGTAAAGGTATATTCTTTTTCTCCAAGGCAGCAAAGCGCACCTTTTTCGTAACAGGATTCGATGAAGGAGTGACCGTCTACACGTTCTCCGACAGTTGCACCAAACAGCCAGCCTGTTTCAATCTTACGGCTGTCAATGGCGATGCCTGCAATACATTTTTCTAAATTTTCAATTGGTCCATAGTAAATACCGCCACATGCGGAAACAATGGCATCCAAAGTCATAGTATTCATCATTTAGTTTTCCTCATATTTTTTCATGGAAACAGCAATAATGTGTTCACAAAGGTCAGGATAAGACATACCGATCGCAGCGGCTTCCTGTGGAAGTAAGCTGGTTGCTGTCATACCCGGTAATGTATTTGCTTCCAGACAGTACATATTTCCTGTCTTTTCATCCATCATAAAGTCAAAACGTGCATAGGACTGCATTCCAACGGAAGCGTAGGCTGCTTCTGCGTGTGCCTGCATCTGTTTTGTCTGTTCTTCGGAAAGAACTGCAGGGCATGTTTCGATGGCGCTGCCTGCCTGATATTTGTTCTTATAATCATAGAAACCAACCAGTGGTGCGATTTCAATAACTGGAAGCGCTTTACCTTCGATGACACCGACAGAGAATTCGCGTCCTTTGATGAACTGTTCAATCACGACTTCATCTTCCAAAGTATAAGCATCGTCCAGTGCTTTTAATAATTCTTCCGTATTTTCAACTTTATAGACACCTACTGAAGAGCCACCGCAACAGGCTTTTACCATACAAGGGAATCTGATTTCTGATGCAACATCAAAAGTTTCCCCCTTTTTCAAGGTGATACCTACTGGTGTCGGCACATTGTGTGCACGGAAGAACTGTTTGGTGATACCTTTGTCCATGGACACTGCACTGCTTAAGTATCCGGTGCCTGTGTAGCGGATGCCCATCAGGTCAAATGCTGCCTGAATGCGTCCGTCTTCACCATTTGCACCGTGAAGTGCCATAAATACGATGTCAGCCATATCGCAAAGTGCTAAAACGTTTGGTCCGAAAATACTTTTTCCGCCGTCTTTACGAAGCTTGCGAAGTTCTTCGATATCTGGTGTTTTTTCAGTAACCTTTGCAATATCACCACAGCAGTTAAACTGTTCTGCAAAAAGGGTTTTCAGTGGTTTTTCTGTTTCGTATCCTAAATATAAATCTACAAGGACAACTTCATGTCCTTTTTCTTTTAATGCGTTATATACTCCGTTACCGGATGAAAGGGAAACATCACGTTCTGTGCTTGTTCCGCCTGCTAAAACTACAATTTTCAATTTGATTACCTCCAGGAAAATTTGCTTATAGCCATTACGGCACTAATTACCTACTATAATTATATATGACGGGATTAAAATATCAAGAAAAGAATCTGCGAAAAATTGCCGAAGGATGGGGTTTAAAGGGGATTTTCCTTGTAATTTTTTAACAATTCCATTATAATGTATGCATTATGCAGCCGGCTTGTGGGGACGGCTCGAAAATGCGAGAGATGATTCTCTCTGGGGAGGAAACATGGCAACAAAAAAAGCAAAAGAAAAAGAAACAGTCAAAGAGTACAGAAGATACAGCGGAATCTTGCTGCACCCAACTTCTTTACCATCCCCTTATGGTATTGGCGATATGGGACAGGATGCATACGATTTCGTTGACTTTTTGGAAGAAGCAGGACAGACACTCTGGCAGGTACTTCCACTTGGACCAACCGGATATGGAGATTCACCATATTCCAGCTTCTCTGTATTTGCAGGACAGACACTGCTGATCAGCCCGGAAAAACTGGTTGAGCAGAAACTTATTACAGAAAAAGATTTAGAAGATGTTCCGGAATTTGACACAAAGCAGGTAAAATACGGTGATGTTCTGACTTGGAAAACAGAAATCTTTACAAAAGCATTTGCTGCATTCAAAGAATGTGAAGACAAAGAGCTTTTAGGAGAATATGAAGCATTTTTAAAACAGCACAGCTTCTGGTTAGATGACTACGCATTCTATATGTCTGTACGTGGAGAAAACGAAAATAAAGGATGGTTAGACTGGGACAAGTCCTTGCAGAAACCAACGGAAAAGGTTCGTGCAGAATGGGAAGAAAAGCTTGCCGACGAAATCGCTTACCAGAAATTCACACAGTTTGAATTCTACAAACAGTGGGGCGAATTAAAAGAATACGCAAACGAAAAGGGAATCAGCATTGTAGGTGATATGCCAATTTTCGTATCCGTAGACAGTTCTGATGTTTGGGCAAACAAAGGATTGTTCTGCTTAGATTCCAAGGGTTACCCAACAGAAGTAGCAGGTGTTCCACCAGATTACTTTAGTGCAACAGGACAGCTTTGGGGAAATCCACTCTATAAATGGACAGAACACAAAAAACAGGGATTTGAATGGTGGATCAACCGTATTAAGACACAGTTTACCATGGTAGACTATTTAAGAATTGACCACTTCCGTGGATTTGAAAGCTACTGGGCAGTTCCAGCCGGAGAAGAAACAGCAATCAACGGTAAATGGAAAAAAGGTCCGGGTGTTGACTTGTTCAATGCGATCAAAGAAGCTCTGGGCGATGATATGAAGATTTTTGCAGAAGATTTAGGTATTATCACACCGGAAGTTGAAGCGCTTCGAGACGAATGCGGTTTCCCAGGTATGAAGGTCCTTCAGTTTGGATTTGAAGCATGGCCGACAGACCCATTCTATCCACACAACTTTAAGACAACCAACTGTATCTGCTATACAGGTACTCATGATAACAATACAACAGTTGGCTGGTATGCGGATGCAAAAGAAGAAGCGCGCGACCGCGTAAGACGTTACTTAAACTGTGACGGCGGCAATGTCAGCTGGGATTTTATTCGTCTTGCAATGAGTTCTATCGCACAGTATGCAATTTATCCAATGCAGGATGTTCTGCGTCTTGGATCGGAATCCAGAATGAATGTACCAGGCGTTTTAGGTGCAAACTGGGCATGGAGATTTGAAAAAGACGACATTCAGCAGTGGCATAAGACAGAACTTAAGAAAATGACACAGTTGTTTAACAGATAGGTGATTTTATGAGATTTTTTATTGATGCAATTTTTCTTGCAAGTTATCTGATCTTAGGAATTCCGGTATTGCTGGTATTGCATTTGATCGGAAAAGTGGAAAAGTGGAAATATGCCAGCGATCTGTTCGCACTTCGTCTGGTGCAGGGCGCATTTAAGATCATGCTCTGGATTGCAGGAACAAAGGCAATCGTGATTGGAGAAGAAAATGTGCCGAAAGATCAGCCGGTACTCTATATTCCAAATCACAGAAGTTATTTTGATATTCTGCTGATTTATTCCAGAGTTCCAGATTTAACAGGCTTTGTTTCCAAGGATTCGATGTTAAAATTTTATATTCTTCGTGACTGGATGAAAAAATTGCATTGTCTGTTCCTGAACAGAGAGAATCCACGCGAGGGATTAAAAACGATTTTGCAGGGAATTGAGAATATCAACAATGGAATCTCTATGTGCATTTTCCCGGAAGGTACACGTAATAAAGTGGATGAAATGCTGGCATTTAAAGAAGGAAGTTTGAAAATGGCAGAAAAGACAGGATGCCTTGTGATTCCTGTGGCGTTGACGGGTACAGCAGAAATTTTTGAAAATCACATTCCTTGGCTTCGTCCATGTAAGGTCGTGATTGAATATGGTACGCCAATTGATCCAAAGACACTTTCCAGACAGGAAGTAAAGCATCTTGGTGTAATGTGCCGTGACAGAATCCAGGAAATGCTTGAAAAAAACAAATCTTTAATTTAATGAATTATGAACTGATGGTGGGACTCTGAAAAAGGGTCCCATTTTTGTTTTGTGAAATTATTTTACAAATATCAGACAGTAAAAAGTCATATTTTTATAAAGCGCTCATAGAATGTCTCTAAAAGGAGGCATATACTATGGAATTAAAACAGAATCTGATACATAGGAGATACAAAAAATGCGAGGCGAGAAACCAGATTACCATTGGAGATGATTACAGTGTGCCTGATGGAAAACCTGATATTGCCTCCATTTTGCAAAAGTGTGCAGAACTAAAGGTGGACGAAGTGCACACGGAGAAAGGAAAGATTAAGCTGCGTGGTGCGCTTAGAATCAGTGTGCTTTATCTGGCAGAGCGCTCATCTGAAATAGCAAATTCTCTTGTGATAGAATTTCCATTTGATGAAATTTTGTATATGGAGGATGCATCGAGCGGAGATAACTTGAAAATTGACTGGAACATTGAAGATTTGCGTGTGACAATCATTCATCCGGGAAAGTTAAGTGTCCGTGCATTGGTCACTCTGTATGGAAATATTATGACGGCGGAAGGTCATCTGGTTACAGAAGCAATAGAAGAACAGCCAGACATTCATACAAAAACAGGAAATTTTACTATGGCGGAACCGGTCATTGACAGAAGAGACAGTTATCGCATCCGCGATGAAATCAATCTGCCGGCAGGGAAACCGAATATACAGAATATTCTCTGGAAGAATCTGCAGATACGCGGACTGGATATCAGGCAGCAGGAGGGAAGGCTTGCTCTGAAAGGGGAAGTACTGATGCTTGTCATTTACCAGAGTGAAGAAGATCAGGCGGGGCTTCAATGGATGGAGCAGAGCGTACCGTTCCACGGTACACTGGATGTGACCGGACTGACACCGGAAATGTTCGGTTATTTTGAGACAGAAATATCCCATCAGGATGTAGAGGTGAAGCCGGATTATGATGGTGAGATGCGCCTTTTGCAGTTGGAGATGCTTTTAGAAATTCATATGCACATTTGCGAGGAGCGTAATCATTATTATCTGATGGATGCTTATAGTACCAAAGAGAAGCTGAATCTACAGGCTGAGGAGATTCTTTACGAAAAACTTCGTATGTGCAATCAGACAAAATGCAGAATCAGTGGTCAGGAAAAATTAAACGATGATATGAAGATTCTGCAGATCATAGGACATCATGCGAATTTTTCCAATCAGCACTGCAAAATAACAGATCAGGGAATTTTATGCGAAGGAATGCTGGAAGTTCAGGTGCTTTATGTGACGGCAAGCGACAGCCGGCCATTTGGAAATGTGACTGTTTTTGTTCCATACAGCCAGCTGATTGAAATTCCGGAAATTGAAAAAGATGACAGATGGAGTGTTTTGGAGAGGATTGACCAGATCTTCATTACGATGCCGGACAGCAATCAAATGGAAGTGAGTGCAAGCCTTATCTTTGATACCTGTGTAATGCAGCAATGCCGTTTAAATAATATGAACGATATGACGTCAGAGCCGTATGATATGGAAAGCTACAAAAAGCGTCCGGGTATGTGTATCCATTTTGTTCAGCCAAGGGAAACTCTCTGGCAGATTGCCAAGGAAAACCGAATGACGATGGAAGAAATCAAAAAACTAAATGAGCTGCCTCATGATGAGGTGACTCCGGGGCAAAAATTACTTCTTATCAAAAATGTATCAGAAGAATTTCAGCTGTAAAGAATAGAAGTTGTATAGAATACTTGCAAAGAACAGAAATAATAGGTATAATTTACATAGTATATTGTATACAAAGTACATGAGGTGAGCATATGAATCAAATGAGATTAAAAGCACTTGCGAAGATCAATCTTGGTCTGGATGTATTAAGAAGAAAAGAAGACGGTTATCATGAAGTGAAAATGATCATGCAGACAATCAATCTGCATGACCAGATTCACATGAAAAAAATAAAGGAAGATGAGATTAAAATTCGTACAAATCTATATTATCTTCCAAACAATGAAAATAATCTGGCTTATAAAGCAGCCCAAATGTTAAAAGATGAGTTTCACCTTCCGGGAGGAGTATTCATTAATCTGAAAAAGGTCATTCCGGTAGCTGCTGGAATGGCAGGTGGAAGTTCTGATGCTGCAGCGGTTCTTTTTGGGATGAACAAAATGTATGGTCTGAAGCTTTCTATGCAGGAATTGATGGATCGTGGTGTGAAACTTGGTGCAGATGTACCATACTGTATTATGCGCGGAACTGCTCTTGCGGAAGGGATTGGAGAAAAACTTACCAAGCTTCCGGCAATGCCAAAATGTCACATTCTCATTGCGAAGCCGCCAATCAATGTATCTACCAAATTTGTGTATGAAAATCTTCATGCCAATGATTTAAAACCGGAAGACCACCCGCCGGTAGATGCCCAGATAGAAGCTTTAAAAGAGGGGGATTTGGAAAAACTTGTTGCAAACATGGGCAATGTGCTGGAACGCGTAACAGTGCCGGCTTACCCTGTCATCGATGAGATTAAGAAATTGATGCTGGACCAGGGAGCCCTTGGTTCTATGATGAGCGGCAGCGGTCCAACTGTTTTTGGAATCTTTACAAGCTACACAAAGGCAAAAGCAGCTTATGAGAAGATTGAAAAGAGCGGTCTGTCCAAACAGATTTATCTGACAACACCATACAATCAGAAAGAGGAAAATAAATGATATCAGGATTGACGATTGCAGAAAATGCTTACCTGCCGCTGCGTGATGTAGTATTTCAGACACTCCGTCAGGCAATCTTAAAAGGAGAATTACAGCCGGGCGAGCGTTTAATGGAAATTAAACTGGCAGAAACGCTTGGTGTTAGTCGTACACCAATTCGTGAAGCGATTCGTAAGCTGGAACTGGAAGGTCTGGTGGTGATGATTCCACGAAAAGGAGCAGCAGTTGCCAATATCACAGAAAAAGATACAAAGGATGTTCTGGAGGTAAGAAGAACACTGGAAATGTTTGCGGTGGAAGTTGCCTGTGAAAGAATTACGGCGGAGCAGTTGCAGCAGCTAAAAGAAGCTGCAAAAGCTTTTGAGGCTTCCAAAGGCTCTAATGATCTGATTCGTATTGCGGAAACAGATATGAATTTTCACGAAATTATTTATGAGGCAACCCAGAATGAGCGTCTCGTGCAGATATTGAATAATCTTCGCGAGAATATGTACCGTTACCGTATTGAATATTTAAAAGATTCTAATTACTATGACAGTCTGGTAAGAGAGCACAAAGAAATTTTAGAAGCGATTGAATCAGGGAATAAGGAAAAAGCCGGAATCTGCATGAGAGATCATATTGATAATCAGCAGCTTGCGGTGATTAGCAAATTAAAATAGTGGTGATACTTTTGCTAAAGCATTCAAAGGAGCAAAAGTATGAAACGATATATCACAGCAGCAGTCGTTTGTGGATGTCTCCTGATAGGGAGCCTGTATCCGAAACTGCTGTTAGAACATCATGTAAAGCTGGTAAATGGCGAAGGGAAAGAGATTTCCATTGAGGGAGAATATTCGGATGATATTCCAGTGAAGCTGGAATTGCGTATTATGAAAATTTTTCGTTAATTGCCAGTGATACAAAGAAGGGAACACATATGCAGAATTTAAAAGAAGCACCGATCGGTGTGTTTGATTCCGGTGTAGGCGGTCTGACTGTGGCAAGAGAAATCATGCGTCAGATTCCAGAGGAGCGAATTGTTTATTTTGGTGATACCGCCCGCGTTCCATACGGAAGTAAATCCACGGATACATTGATTCGATATACAAGACAGATTATCCGCTTCTTAAAAACAAGAGGTGTGAAAGCAATTGTAGTTGCATGTAATACAGCCAGTGCAGTGGCGCTGGAGGCAGTAAAGGATGAACTGGACATTCCAATCATTGGTGTGGTTCGTCCGGGCGCAAAAGTTGCAGTGCAGGCTACAAGAAATAAAAAAATTGGGATTATCGGTACGGAGACTACTGTAAACAGTGGAATGTATGTAAAGCTGATTCATGAACTGCTTCCGGATGCGGAAGTGATTGGAAAAGCTTGTCCATTATTCGTGCCGCTTGTGGAAGAAGGATGGACAAAAGACCCTGTCACAGAAGAAGTTGCAAGAAGATATCTGGCAGATTTACAGAAATCAGAGATTGATTCTTTGATCCTGGGCTGTACCCATTATCCACTTCTGCGTCATATGGTGGGTGAGATTATGGGAGATCAGGTGACACTTGTAAATCCGGCCTATGAAACCGCCATAGAGCTTCGTGCCTTACTGGAAAAAGAAGGGATTGCAAACGACGGAGAAAATAAGAACTTTGAAAATCCGTATGAATTTTTTGTCAGTGACCTTGCAGACAAATTTAAAGTATTTGCGAATTCTATTTTGCCTTGTGATGTTACAAGCATTAAAAAGATTAACATTGAGGAATATTAAGAATGACAAAAGATATTATTCTGACGATTTCCGGGCTTCATGATACAGATGGAGATGTGGATGCACCGATTGAAACCATGACTCCGGCACAGTATTACATGAAAAACGGAAAGCATTACGTTGTTTATGATGAAATTTTAGATGGTCTGGAAGGAACTTTGAAAAGTACGATCAAGTTTACGGAAGATCAGGTGGAACTAATTCGAAATGGACCTGCTTCTACCCGCATGGTCTTTCAGCCGGGACATGAACATATGGTCATTTACCAGACACCAATGGGACCACTGTCAATCTCTCTCTACACAGAGAATATTCAGGCGCAAATCGGTGAAGAACGAATGAGTTTGAAAATCGATTATTCATTAAAGACAGAGGGAATCGTAGTCAGCGAGAGTACGGTGAACATCGAACTTTGTCCGAAGGAACTGCTAAGATTTGAGAATTAATGATATTGTATCAAAAAGTAAAAACAAAAAGAACAAGGATAAGTCGAGGTCAAGCGCAGCCTCGGAGATTCAGGAAAAAAATAAAAACACAAGGATAAGCCGAGGTCAAGCGTAGCCTCGAGGCGTTCCTTGTGTTTTTGTGTTATTTCTTGAATCTGGCCAGCAATCCTTTTTTCTTTGGTGGTGGTGTTTCTAAACCGCCACGAGCGCTTTTAATTGCTGTAATGTAAATACCGCTTAAAACAACTTTACATTCTTTCTTTACAGGAATCAGTTCGAATACTTTTTCATCTGCAACCAGTGTCATGATCTTTGGACCGATTTTCGCTTTAACGATAGGAAGTTTTGACCAACGCATATATTTTGGTGTCTGGTCAATTACCATCTGTGGAAGACCGGAATCTTTGATTTTCAGACGCTTTTTGTCGATGATCAGCATGGAAACTGTCTGTGCCATAGCCTGTAACTGTGCCTGCTGTTCACGCTGTTTTTTCTGAGCTTTGCTACCGAAGAAGTAGAGCGCTGCTAAAGCGGCTACGATGATAACTAAGATCACAATCAACACATTCCAAAAAGTCATTTTTGTACCTCCGTCTATTTTATCCAATTTGTGGATATTTTCAAAATATGCTATTTGTTATTCTATCATTCTTTTTTCTTTAAGGCAAGCAGAGTTTGATTTCATCAGAAAATATGTTATACTTACATTTAGTTTTTGTTTGACGTAAGTTCTGGAGAATATGAGGAGGAGAATCTATGGAGGAGATTTTTGCCAGTATTTCTGCAATTATTTATTTTATATGGGATCATGCCTTTGGCATTAACATTCTTCTTGCGATTACGATCGTGTTTTTTGAGAGAAGAGATCCAAAGACCATTTGGACATGGCTGTTGGTACTCTATTTTATTCCAGTCTTAGGGTTCCTTTTATATCTTCTGATCGGTCAGGACATGCGAAAATCCAAAATGTTCAAAAATAAAGAGCTGGAGGATGCAGTTTCTGCCGCAGTCGTAAAACAGGAGCAGCGGGCAAAAAACAAAAAAATATTTCATAATGATGAGAGACTTTCCAGGTATCACGATCTGGTCCTATATAATCTTTCAGCAGCGAAATCAGTGTATACAGATGACAATGAGGTGGAAATCTATACTGACGGGAAAGAATATTTTGCACATTTGTATGAGGCAATCAGCAATGCGAAAGAATTTATTCACATTCAGTCCTATATCATAAAAAATGATGAGTTGTGGAAAGCAATTGAAAAACTTCTTCAAAAAAAAGTCAAGGAAGGCGTAGAAGTCCGTGTACTCTATGACAGTATGGGATGTCGTAAAATGAGAAAACGTGACTGGGACCGCATCCGTAATAAGGGAATTGAAGTTGGAGAATTCTTCCCTGCATTTTTCAAACGTTTACATTTGCGTATCAATTATCGAAATCATAGAAAAATCATTGTGATTGATGGAAGGACAGCCTATGTAGGCGGATTTAACATTGGAAGAGAATATCTTGGGCTGGACAAAAAATTCGGTTACTGGAGAGATACCCATTTAAAGATTTCAGGTTCTTCGGTTATCAGTCTTCACATTCGATTTATTCTGGATTGGAATTATGCGACAAAGCAGAATCTGTTTGAGAATCCGAAAGTAATTCATGAATTTGAACCGGGCAAAGGAAG
>CAZYUZ010000030.1:0-14116 GCA_964650775.1 uncultured Lachnoclostridium sp.
TTAATGAACATCCTGAATTTATCCAGCCTGTATCACGTAAGAACGAAATGATGAATAACTTCTTACTTCCAGGCTTACAGGATCTTTGCGTATCAAGAACATCCTTTACATGGGGAATTCCAGTAAGCTTTGATCCAAAACATGTCACATATGTATGGTTAGATGCGCTGACAAACTACATCACAGGTATCGGTTATGACTGCGATGGCAACAGCACAGATTTATTTAACAAAAACTGGCCGGCAGATTTACATCTGATCGGTAAAGATATCATTCGTTTCCATACAATTTACTGGCCAATCTTCTTAATGGCACTTGACCTTCCATTACCAAAACAGGTATTTGGACATCCTTGGTTATTACAGGGTGATGGCAAGATGAGTAAATCCAAAGGAAATGTACTTTACGCAGACGAATTAGTTGAATTCTTTGGTGTAGATGCAGTTCGTTACTTCGTACTTCACGAAATGCCATTTGAAAACGACGGTGTAATCACATGGGAACTCATGGTTGAACGTCTCAACTCAGATCTTGCAAATACACTTGGTAACCTTGTAAACCGTACAATTTCTATGTCCAATAAATATTTTGGCGGAGTTGTTACGAACACAGGTGTGACTGAAGAAGTTGATGAAGACTTAAAGGCAGTGGTTCTTGGAACAGCAGACAAAGTAAGCACAAAGATGGATCAGCTCCGTGTAGCAGATGCCATGACAGAAATCTTTGCACTGTTCAAACGCTGCAACAAATACATTGATGAAACAATGCCATGGGCACTTGCAAAAGATGAAGCGAAGAAAGACAGACTTGCAGCTGTTCTCTACAATTTAGTAGAAAGCATTTCTATCGGTGCTTCTCTCTTAGAAGCATTTATGCCTGAAACAGCTCAGAAGGTAGTTGCTCAGCTTAACACTACACTTAGAAGCCTTGATGATACAAAGACATTTGGTCTTTACCCATCAGGAAATAAAGTGGTTGAAAAACCGGAAATTCTTTTCGCAAGACTTGACGTAAATGAAGTTTTAGCAAAAGTGGAAGAAAAGAAAGCTGCGGAAGCAGCAGCAAACCATGTACCGGTAGTGGAAATCGAACCATTATCAGCAGAAAACGTAGACTTCGATACATTCTGCAAATCTGATTTCCGTGCAGTAAAAGTAAAAGAATGTTCTGAAGTTAAGAAGAGCAAAAAACTTTTACACTTCGTATTGGATGACGGTACAGGAACAGACAGAATCATTCTTTCAGGAATTCGTGAATTCTATAATCCGGAAGATTTAGTAGGAAAAACACTTCTTGCAATCACAAATCTTCCAACTAGAAAGATGATGGGAATTGAATCCTGCGGAATGTTGATGTCGGCAATTCACAAGGTGGATGGAGAAGAAAAATTAAATCTTGTAATGCTTGATGATGCGATTCCGGCAGGCGCAAAGCTTTGCTAATTTGAGTTGATTAAAAAATGAAAAAAAGCTTCAAAATTAAGGAGAAATCCTTGATTTTGGGGCTTTTTTTATTGCTAAAAACGGATGGAACTGGTGGATAAAACAACAGAGGCATGGCTGGATTCCATTGAAGAAAGATTGTTTTACAGCGACTGGTTTTGTGGACATTTTCATGTAGAAAAGGAAATAGATGACATGCATTTACTTTTCGAAAATTATATTGAAATCCCAGACAAGATAAAATTGCTGGGGGAATATCAAAATAAGTATTTTATAGTGGATTTACAAACAAAAACCTAATAAACAGGAGGAATAAAAAATAAAAGATTATGATTTTTATGTAAGAGATTCAGCGGGAAGACCAACGTATTTTGTTCAGCACCATGAAACACATTCACACAATGGAATGTGCCCGCATGAACATTGGATTGATTTGATATCCAAAAGCCAGTTAAAAAGAACTAAACAAAACAGCCGCTGTACAATTGCGGCTGTTGATATTTCTTAAAGTGCAGCTAATTCTCCTTCGATGGCATTTTGCAAATCAAGCAGCTGTACCTGCTTTAATAAAAAATGGTATCTTTTCTGCACCGCATTTACCTCGTAAATATAGCTGTCTACCAAATCCGGGTCTACCACCTGTTCAAAGTTTGAATAAGCATCATCAAGGGCAGTTTTTGTTAGTTTTAAATCCGTTAAAAGCTGTTCTCTGGAGATTTCCTGAATATAATGATTCCCGATCATAGAATTCCTGCTTTCCTTTTTTATTAATCAATATATCCAGTCGCTTTCCAGTTTATACATTTGCAGAAAAATGATGGAGAAAATCGGGATGTCATAAAAAATTTTTTTTGGCATAGATTGAAAAAAACAGGAAATTTTTATGAAAGATTTAATTTTAAATTTCTTACTGCGAATTGTTTTTGGCGCAATCGCAATTTATACATTCAACACTCTGTTTAGCACCACTTTGGGGCTTTCCATCCATTTGGGCGTCAATCTGCTAAATTTATTGACAATCGGAACCCTTGGAATCAGCGGGTTTGGGCTTGTTTTTGCAATTTCGGCGTTCGCAGTTTTGTGAAAAACGCCGAAAGCTTTTGTGCAAAATTTTCTGTGAAGTATTACGACTTGTGTCGAAAAAAATCGATGTGATAAAATCTAATCAAGATAAACGTTTATCAGGCATTCCATTCGGAAAGCCGATCTTGGCCGGTTCGGTCAATTACCCATTGAATCGCATACAGGGAAATGTACGTCTCATTTTCTGAAAATTCTAAAAGGTTCTATGCAGCATTAAGAATTTTGTACATTTTTCAGTGAACAGATGATTCTCCTTTGCCGCTGCACAAGGGAGGGAGCTGTAAATCTACGGAGGTATGGTTTGGATGTAAAGATACTTGCAGTCTGTGATGTTGACAAGCATTACGCAAAGAAGCTGATGGAAAGTTTCTGTGAGAGAAAAAATATTGGCTTTCAAATTCATGCATTTTCGGATGTAAAGGAGCTGGAGCATTTTGCGCAGCAGAATCAGTTGGAAATTTTACTTATTACCGGCAGATTAATGAGTGAGCGGATTCAGATGCTTAATATTGGGAAAATTATCCTGTTGTCAGACGGGGAGATTTATGAAGAGTTTTCGGATTACGAAAGTATTTATAAATATCAGTCTGCGGAAAGGATTTTAAAGGAAATATTATGCTGTTATGCGGAATATGCGAAGCCTTCGACAGGGATTCTTTGTGGAAAGAAGGAATTTGAAGTCTATGGTGTTTATTCTCCCATTGGAAGATGTGGCAAATCAGCTTTGGCGCGGGCATTGGCAGGAAAATTCGGAAAATATAAAAGAACTTTGTTGTTGGATTTGCAAAGTTTCTCGGCCTATCCGGAGCAGCTGGGCGAAGAAGAACTTTGGGATCTGACAGATATCATTTATTTTCTGCGGCAGGGTAAAAAGACATTTTTATACAAGCTTGGCAGTATTGTAAGAAACAGAGGTGCTTATGATGATATTTTACCGATGAAAACACCTGCAGATCTTAGAAGTGTGACCTTGGCAGAATGGACGGAGCTTTTGGAAAAGCTTGCTGATGACAGTGATTATCAGGTGATCGTACTGGATTTGGGCTATGAGGTATGTGGTCTGTTTGGTTTACTTAATCAGTGCACAAGGATTTATACACCAGTACTTTCGGATGAAGATTCTAAGCGGAAGATAAGGAATTTTGAAAAGATACTAAGAGATGAGAGTTTTGAGAAAGTAATTGAAAGTATAGAAAAGATCCATCTTCCGACCGGTGTTTTACCAATGAATGTGAACTTGTTTATGGAAGAGTGGGCAGAAAGGAATGTGATGTCATGCAGATAAAAAATGAGGAAGCTTGGATGGAACTAAAGGCGGTGGTTTTAGAAGAACTGAATTATTTTGACGAGATGACAGATGAGATTGTATTTGAGGTGATCGACAAAGTTTTGAAAACCTCAAAATATAGTCGAAGCATGAGCCTTAACAGGCGTTGTCTGCTTAGACTGGAATTGTTTCACAGTATCCGAAAGCTGGATGTTTTAGAAGAACTTTTGGAAGATCCTACCGTTACGGAGATTATGATCAATGGGGAAAAGGGGATTTTTGTTGAAAGAGAAGGCAGGCTGGAAGCTTTTTCGGGAGAAAAAATTTCTAAAGAAAGATTAGAAGAATTGGTCGTTAGAATTACAGCAATGAGCAATCGTATCATAAATGAAGCGACTCCTTTGACAGATGCCAGACTGGGAGATGGAAGCCGCGTACATGTGGCAGTCTCCCCGGTGGCACTGGATTCTCCGGCAATTACAATTCGAAAATTTCCAAAGAAAGCAATAGGCTTGGAAGATTTGTTGGAAAAGGGAAGTCTGAATGAAGAGATTGCAGAGTTTTTGAAGAGGATGGTCCGTGCCAGATACAATATTTTTGTGTCTGGATCAACGGGGTCAGGGAAAACAACGTTGTTAAATGTGTTGTCTGATTTTATTCCAAAAAATGAAAGAATCATTACCATCGAGGATACAGCAGAGCTGCAGATTCGAAATGTACCGAATCTGGTCAGATTGGAAGCGAGAAATTCGGTGGTAGAAGGATGTCGGGAAATTTCAATCAGGGATTTACTAAGAGCTAGTTTGAGAATGCGACCGGACAGGGTAATCGTAGGTGAAGTTCGCGGAGCCGAGACAGTGGACATGCTTCAGGCGTTTTGTACCGGGCATGATGGGTCTTTAAGCACTGGTCATGGAAACAGTACAAAAGATATGTTGTATCGTTTGGAAACCATGGTCATGATGGGTATGGATATTCCGGCATCTGCAGTCAGGCGTCAGATTGCCTCCGGCATTGATCTTATGATTCATCTTGGCAGACTTCGTGATAAAAAAAGAGTTCTTTTGGAGATTTCGGAAATTGATGGATGCGTTGATGGAGAGATCATCGTAAATCCACTGTATCGTTTTCAGGAACTAGATCACGGAAAATCAGGAACTGTGCTTGGAACATGGGTCAAGGTAGGAGAATTGCATCATAAAGAAAAGCTTTTCATGGCAGGTATGAAGGATGATTGAAGACTATCGCGTATATAAATTTTCACGGAAGGAATGCGTGATATGTTTTCTGGAAGGAATGCTGCTAAATGGAATCATTTCGGTTTTGTTTTTTAATTCTTTTTGGGCATTGATTCCGGGGATGATAATCACAGTATTTTATTTTCTGGAAAAAAGGAGAAAACTTATGCGTCGGAGAATGCATCGGTTAAGAACGGAACTAAAAGAATTTTTAAATGCAATGATTGCAGCACTACAGACCGGTCGTTCCATGGAGAATGCGTTTGCAGAGGCGGTGCGGGACATCACCAGTTACATGGAAAAGGATACAGAATTTATCCTGGAAATGAAAAAAATCTGTGCCGGTGTCAGTATAGGAGAAACTTTGGAGAAGCTTTTGATAGATTTTTCATATAGGAGTCATCTGGAAGAACTGGAATATTTTGCAGAAGTGTTTTCCGTTGGAAAACGAAGCGGAGGAAATCTGATCGGTATTATGAAAAATACGATTCGCATGCTTCAGGAGCGCATGGATGCCGAAGAGGAAATTTATACAGTTCTTGCAGAAAAGCAAACAGAGTTTTATCTGATGAGTGTGATTCCACTGGCGATCATTTTGTATCTGAGAATTGGTGCGGGGAATCTGATTGACAGCCTGTATGGAAATGTGACAGGCGTGAGCGTGATGGCTGTGTGTCTGAGCGTGTATGGAGGATGTTACCTTTATGGAAAAAGG
The DNA here is from genome assembly GCA_964650775.1 of uncultured Lachnoclostridium sp. Classification (GTDB taxonomy): domain Bacteria; phylum Bacillota; class Clostridia; order Lachnospirales; family Lachnospiraceae; genus HGM12587. The sequence goes on from CAZYUZ010000030.1 coordinate 5,746, forward strand.
CTTCTTGAAATTGACAACTGATTCCAAAGGGACAACAAAGTTGATTCTTATCGTGGGATTCATTGTCACAGTTCTTTTGGGGATAAAAGCCTATAAAGAAACAGAACTGGTAAATGGGAATGAGCTTTATAGAAATGATGCAGCAGAGGGTGATTATGAACAGAAGCTAATTGCGCGTGTCGGAGAACAGAAGATTCCTGTAACAGTCACTGTGGAGGAACGCATGCTTTCAGAAAAGGAAGCAGAGGAGGAATTTTTAAAGGCAGAGCATCTTTTGCCCAATATTATAAAGGGTGAGAACGAAAGCCTTTCCAAAGTGTCTGCAGGGTTAATGTTTGCAACGCAGATTCCGGATACTTGTGTGGAAGTAGAATGGACAGAAAAGCAGCTGGATTATTTTTATTCTGATGGAAGATTAAGGGAAGACTTAACATTGAAGGAGCCTGTGGAGCTGCAGATTTCTGCGATTTTAATCTGTCAGGAATACACGAGGGATTATGTAACAACAATTACGGTTTTGCCAACGCAGCCCGGGATAGAACAGAAACTTTCCAGTCTTATTCAGCAAAAAAATGAAAACAAACGTAAGAAAGATGTTTTGGTACTTCCCGAAGAATATCAGGGAGAAGCTTTGAGATGGCGAAAACCTATGGATTCAACATTTTTGTACTTTGGAGCTTTTACAATTTCGTCTGCAATCTTTTTAAAGCTAGGCGAAAAACGGGATCAGAAGGAAGCTTTGAAAGAAAGACAGAAAGCGCTGGAAAAGGATTACGCCCAGATTGTTAGCAAATTTGCAATGCTTTTATCGGCAGGGTTGAGTGTACGTAATGCCTGGGAAAGAATTGTTCTGATGCAGCGAAGAAAAGGCACGTCAGAAAAGGTGATTGAACAGGAATTACACTGGGCACTTTTACAGATGCAGAAAGGTGTCCCAGAGCTGGAGGTCTATGAAAAGTTTGGTGCAAGAGTCAAAGAAATTCACTATAAGAAACTGATGGCGCTTTTTATATCGGATAAAAGACGCGGAAGCATTCCGCTTCTGGATGCAATGAATCAGGAAATGATGCTTGCGTGGGAAGAACAAAAACGCAATACAAGACAGCAGGGAGAAAAAATAGGAACAAAATTACTTTTGCCGATGATGGGAATGCTGGGAGTTGTATTTATCATGATTTTGGTACCGGCATTTTTATCATTTCAATGATAGGGAGGAAAGAAAATGTGGAACAAAGTAAAACAGTTCATTTATGACGAACAGGGAATTACTACGGTGGAAATTATTTTGATATTGGTGGTGTTAATTGCACTGGTATTGATCTTTAAAGAACAAATGACGGAGATTGTAAACAATATTTTCAAAACAATTACAAGTCAGAACGATAAGGTTCTAAAATGACAGATTCTAAAAAAGGTTCGGTTACGATTTTCCTTGCCCTTGTGATGTTAAGCTTTTTACTGCTGTGTCTTGTACTTGTGGAAGGAACCAGGGTCTATTTTTTGAGAGTGAAAGCCGCTCAGGCGATAGAGCTTGCAGAATTTTCGGTACTTTCAGAGTACCAGCAGGAGCTTTTTAAACATTATGGTCTGTTTTTTATAGATCTGGATTATGAGCAGGGAAGTGAGCAGACAGGTGTTTTAGAACAAAGGATAGGAACCTATTTAGGAAAAAATGCAGAGGAACTGACTACGAGAGCGTTAATAACAGAGAAGTATTGTCGTGCAACAGATGCAGGCGGAAGCGGCTTTTTTAGGCAGGCAGTAGAGATGATGAAAGTTCAAAGTGGTTATCACTTTTTTGAAGAGGTACTTGGAAATGTGGGTGGTATTACTTTACAGGATGTGAATTTAGGAGAAATTCTTGAAAAACATGAGAATACCGCAAAAGATATTGTAAGTGGACTGCTGGAGGATGAAAACACTGCAGAGATTGGAATTAAACTTCCTAATATTTCTTTTCCCTCGGTTGATTCTTTGACAGAAGCTGTATTTGGAAGCAAGGAAGGATTGTCAGAAAAAGGAATAGATCTTAGTGAACGGATTGGAAATCGCAGTTTAAGTGAAGGCATTGGCGCGAAAGATGATTTTTCGGTCACGGATATGCAGTTGTTTCATAAATATATTTTTCAAAAATTTAGTTATTACGGATCGCTCGATGAATCGGTGTGGAAGGATTCTTTGGAATATCAGTTGGAGTATATTATTTCCGGAAGAGAAAGCGATCTTAAAAATCTGGAAAACGTGATGTGGCGAATCTTTCTTTTGCGAGCAGGAGGGAACTATCTTTTTTATCATCAGGATTCGCAAAGGCTTGGAAAAGCACGGGCAGAAGCAGTGGCGCTGGCAGGGTTTCTTGGAAATACGTTTTTAATAGAGGCGGTAAAAGAGATGATTTTGATTTCACAGGCAATCGAGGATGGAATTGTACAAACAAAGCAGGTGTTTGCAGGAGAAAAAGTTCCATTATATCAAAATGGTGCATTTGCAGGAATTTTGCTTGGATATGAAGAATATCTGTATCTGTTTCTTAATACAACAAATCGGGAGGAAAAAATTTACCGCTGTATGGATATTGTAGAAATGGAGGTGCGAAAGAAGTCTGGATATCCAATGCTTCGAATGGATCATTGTATGGACTGCTTCGAGGTTACATGGAAGTATCAGTTTGATAGTTTGTTTATGGAATTGCCGGTTTTGAATGGTGGTATTTATGAAAATACAATTACAAGAAAATTTTATTATGAAAATTAAGGCACAGAGAGACGTTCTTCCGTGGAGGATTTTTTATACTTTAGTCGATATGTGTGCTCCCCCAAGCTACAAATATCTAGTTATTTCACCTTACCAAGACGAAAGAATGTCTCTGTGTACCTTAAAGGGGAGTCTGAGCGTGGAAGCATCTCTAATCATTCCTTTTTTCATGATGATTCTGTTAGCGTTTTTCTCATTTTTCTCTCAATATGCTTCTGCGGCAAAGCTTACCGTTTTAGCAGCCGCGGAAGCGAAGAAAATTGGAATTGTGCAGGGAAGTTTGGAAACATCGGATGCAGGAGATATTACAATTTACAAAACAGAGAAGTTGGAGGCTTTCTGGATTAATCCATTTTTTCAGGAGAGTTGTGTTGTTCAGCACGCTGTATGCAGGGCATGGATTGGATTTACTGAGTTAGAATCAAAAGAAACTTATGTATATATTACGCCTGAGGGGTCTGTGTATCACCTTTATGCAGATTGCTCTCATCTTGATCTTTCCATTCAGGTGGTAACGATTGGCAGAGCAAAAACTGCAAAAAACGAATATGGAGAAAGGTACAACAAGTGCGAATTATGCAGAGATTCCTTTGGTGCAATGGTGTATATCACTTCAGAAGGAAATCGATACCATTCAAAGAGGGAGTGTGGTGGATTGAAGAGAACAATTCGACAGGTGCCGATTAGTCAGATTTTGGGAAGAAGCAGATGCCTGCGTTGTGGAGCAAGGGAGGAATAACGTTGGAACTGGTGGAATTTCTATTTTTAGGAGTTGGAACCTATTATGATATTAAGAATCAGGAATTGCCGATACCCTTTCTTCTGGTCTTTGGAATTTTAGCAATTTTGCTAAACCTCATTTTTCCATACCAGACCATTCAAAATGTGTTGACTGGTGCCGGCATTGGAGGTGTGTTTTTATTCACCAGCTGGATGACCAAAGAAGCTATAGGGTATGGAGATGGTATCGGATTAGTCATTTTAGGTATCTTTGAAGGATGGCAGGGATTACTACCGATTGTTTTTGGCGCTTTTTTATTAAGTGGAGTATATGGCGTATGGAAATTGATTGGATATAAAGAGATGCGTACGGAAACAATGCCTTTTTATCCATTTTTATTGATTGCATTTATAGGAGTAATGATTTTATGAAAGGAAGTTTAACAGTTGAGGCGGCGTATGTTTTTCCATTATGTTTTTTGGTCATTGGGATAATCTGCCTTTTGGGAATGTTTGTATATAATCAGGCTGTTTTGAAGATGACAGGATATGAGTGTATTCTTCGGACAATGGAAGAACAGGAGTCCGGGGAAGAAATTATTTTGGAAAATCTGCTTCGCAGGGCAGAACAGACTGCAAAAGAAAGAACGCTGGGGGTAGGGAATATCAATGCAATCGTCAGGATTTCGACCTCTAAGATTTCATTGAACTATGAGTGTGTACAGTCACTGCTAAATCTGCCAATCGAAGTTTCTGTAGTCTATGAACGTACCTATCCGGAGCTGACATTGCGGCTGAGTAGAGGAGTTACCGGGGAATGACATGAGAGAACATTTAAAACGAGAATTAAACAAAACGTATCTGATTTTGAGCAGTGAAGGGTCAGATTATCAGGAATCTTATGAAACAGAAATGATTATAAAAAATTCACCGGAAACCATTCTGTCCCTTCATGCCCTTCGAATGGATGGCATGGTAGAACTGTATTATGATATTTCCTCAAAACAAACATTGTTTAGCTGTGCGGAAAGAGCAAAGTTATCTGGCGATACGATCAGAAGTCTGTTTCAGACGATTGATAATCTGATAAAAGAGATGAAAGACTATCTGTTGGATATGGAGAGTGTTCTTTTGGATTTAGAGCACATTTATACGAAAGAAGGAAAATTTTATTTTTGCTATTGCCCATGGGAAAAGCAGGATGTTCTGACGTCCTTTCGAGCGATGCTGGAAGAGATTCTGGGGAATTTGGATTATCATGATACAAAAGGGGTGGAACTTGCCTATCACTTGTATCAGAGTGCCTGTAAGGGGAATTTTCATATTTCAGAAATTCTTGAGGAACATCAGAAAGAAGAGAAAGCTTCAAGGGATGAAACTTTTGATTTCTATTTTCAGGAAGCACAAGAGGCGGAAGCTGACTATATGCCGGAACAGGAAACTGTGAAAGAATCGCAGGAAAAAAAGTATGGTTTTTTCAGAAAGGTGCTGCAGTTTTTCCTAAAAAAGAAGGAGCGGGAAGAGATTAAGGAAGATTATAAGAAAGATTTAGAGTTTTCTCATGATGAGATTTATCAGGAATTTTTTGCAGAACAAAAAAATGTTTTTGATTACACGGAGATATTGGAAAGCAAAAGCACAAATACGATACTTTTGGAAAACATGCCTTTTGGAAGCTGGAAGCTTCGTCCGTTACTTTCTGGTTATGAAGAATTTGAGATTACCGGAGACAGCTTTTTAGTAGGCAAGAAAAGAGATTCTGTGGATGGATTTATCGGAAGAGATACCATCAGTCGGATTCACAGCAGACTTTATACCAGACAGGATCGGCTCTTTATTGCGGATGCCAATTCTACAAATGGTACCTTTGTGAATGGAAATGAGGTATTACCGGGAGAAGATGTCGAAATTTTTCCGGGAGACCGCATTCTGTTTGCAGATGTGGGATATGAATGTTATAATAGCCATTAAATTAGGAGGCTATTATGATTTTTGATACACACGCGCATTATGATGATGACGCATTTGATGAAGATAGAGATGCCTTGCTGTCGGGAATGAAAGATGCAGGCGTTGAATATATTGTAAATGTTGGTGCAAGCATGGCATCTTCCCAAAGAAGCATTGCCCTTGCAGAAAAATATCCGTTTGTTTATGCAGCAGTAGGGGTTCATCCGGATGAAGTGGGCGAACTGGATGAAGAAAAGTTTGCAAAGCTGAAAGAATGGACAAAGCATGAAAAGGTAAAAGCAGTCGGAGAGATTGGACTGGATTATTACTGGGATAAAGAGCAGCATGATCTGCAGAAGCACTGGTTCATGCGCCAGATGGAGCTTGCTCATGAAGTGAAGCTGCCGATGATTGTGCACAGCAGGGAAGCGGCGAAAGATACGCTGGATATGGTAGTGGCAGCAAAACCGCTGGAACTTTCAGGAATTATTCATTGCTATTCCTATTCGGCAGAGCTGGCAAGAGAATATCTGAATATGGGATATTATCTTGGGATTGGCGGTGTGCTTACCTTTAAAAATGCCAAGAAGCTGAAAGAGGTAGCAGAATATGCGCCGTTATCACAGATTGTTCTGGAAACGGATTGTCCATATCTGGCACCGGTTCCTTACAGAGCAAAACGTAATGATTCTTCCAAGCTTTCTTATGTGGCAGCAGAGCTGGCAGCGATCAAACAGATGCCAGTGGAAGAAGTCATCCGTATTACCAATGAAAACGGCAGAAAACTTTATAATATTTAGGAGACAAACATCAATGAGTGATAAAACCCCATATCTTGGAAATCCACAGAAGACCATCGAAGTGATTCAGAAGTATGAATTTGCGTTTCAGAAAAAGTTTGGTCAGAATTTTTTAATAGATACTCACGTACTTGATAAGATCATCAGTGCGGCAGAAATTACAAAAGACGATCTGGTCGTGGAAATCGGACCGGGCATCGGTACGATGACACAGTATCTTGCCTGTGCAGCCAGAGAAGTTGTAGCAATCGAAATTGACAAAATGCTGATTCCGATCTTGCAGGATACTTTAAGTGCATATGATAACGTTACAATCATCAATGAAGACGTTTTAAAAGTAGATTTAAATAAACTGGCAGAAGAGAAAAATGGCGGCAGACCGGTGAAAGTCGTTGCGAACCTGCCATACTATATAACGACACCGATCATTATGGGATTGTTTGAAAACCATGTACCACTTCATTCCATTACGATCATGGTGCAGAAAGAAGTTGCGGACAGAATGCGCATGGGGCCTGGAACAAAAGATTACGGTGCATTATCTTTGGCAGTGCAGTATTATGCAGAACCTTATCTGGTAGCGAATGTACCACAGAACTGTTTCATGCCAAGACCAAAGATTGGTTCCGCAGTGATCAAACTGACTGTTCATGAAAAACCGCCGGTGACAGTGCGTGATGAAAAGCTGATGTTCAGATTGATCAGAGCATCTTTTAATCAGAGAAGAAAAACGCTGGCAAACGGGCTGAATAACAGTCCTGAACTGCATTACTCTAAAGAACAGATTGCAGAAGCTATTGAAAAGTTAGGAACATCTCCAAGTGTTCGCGGAGAAGCACTGACCTTAGAGCAGTTTGCAAGCCTTGCAGATATTCTTTTAGAGCTGGAAGGAAAGTAGGATTTATGAGAAAAGAACTTTCCACGGACGAAAAGTTTATGAAGGAAGCGTTGCGTCAGGCAAGAAAAGCGTACAAGCTGGAAGAAGCACCGATTGGATGCGTCATTGTTTATGAAGGAAAGATTATTGCAAGGGGATATAACCGAAGAAATATAGACAAATCCACACTTTCCCATGCAGAAATTTTAGCAATCAGAAAAGCTGCAAAAGTCATGGGTGACTGGCGTCTGGAGGGGTGTACCATGTATGTGACACTGGAGCCATGTCAGATGTGTGCCGGTGCCATTGTGCAGGCGAGGATCGATAGAGTTGTCATGGGCAGCAGAAATGCAAAAGCCGGTTGTGCGGGATCTGTCATTAATCTTCTTCAGATGGAAGAATTCAATCATCAGGTAGAATTGACAGACGGTGTTTTAAAAGAAGAATGCAGTGCCCTAATGAGTGGATTTTTCCGCGAACTTCGAGAGAAAAAGAAAAACCAGCAGTTGGTTGACAAAGAAGAATAAAACAGTTATACTGATGTGCGTGAAGCTGCCCCCGACAGGTGGCGTTGACATTTGGGTCTTGCGCGACGGGAAACTGTGAACCGTGTCAGGACAGGAATGTAGCAGCACTAAGCAGACCTTTCCGGGTGCCGCGAGGGTGCCCGAATCGAGTCATCTGTTGGGGTAACGTTCACACTGATGCGTATAAAATCAATTGTAGATTACAAAGTCTGGAACATAAGTTTCAGGCTTTTCTTTTGTCCATTTCTTATAACATTTGCCCTTGGAATTGAATACAAAATGCGATATAATCGAATATATATACACAACTGCCAGAGGGACGTAAAAGGAACTGACAGTAGGAAGGGCGAATTTATGAAACGTATTGGGTTATTAACAAGCGGTGGCGATTGCCAGGCATTGAACGCCACAATGAGAGGTATCGTAAAAGGAATCTGCAACTATTATGAAGAAGTAGAAATCTACGGTTTTGAAGAAGGTTACAAAGGTCTTATTTACGGTAACTACAGATTATTAGGACCAAGAGACTTTTCCGGTATTTTAACAAAGGGCGGAACAATCATCGGAAGCTCTCGTGCACCATTTAAAGAAATGCGTACTCCGGACAAGAATGGTTTGGACAAAGTTGAAGCGATGAAACAGAATTACTACAAACTTCGTCTTGACTGTCTTGTAATCTTAGGTGGTAATGGAACACAGAAAACCGCAAACCTTTTAAGAGAAGAAGGTTTAAATGTTATCCATAT